>JAEWHR010000220.1 GCA_023387655.1 Bacillota bacterium | reverse complement strand
TCGATAACAATCTTTTTCATTATTCATTATCTCCCAATTTAGACTTAAACTTACGAGGTATTGTATGCCAAGTTAACCAGTTTACACTTAATAATCTAGTGCTATAGTTCTTTTTAATTTATTCCAGCTATATAATCCTTTTTATTTATTCCAGCTATATAATCCTTCTTATTTATTCCAGTTATATAGTTCCTTTTTATTTATTCCAGCTATATAATTCCTTTTTATTTATTCCAGCTATATAATCCTTCTTATTTATTCCAGCTATATAATTCCATCTTATTTACTCCAGTATATAGAACCTTCTTACACAATAAAACTTTATTAATAACCTATCATTTATGTAAAAATAATTAAAAGTAAAACAATTAAGATTACAACAGCAAGCCCAATGACGGTATATTGTTTTATTCTAAGTATTTTCCTTTTTCTTTCTCTCCATTCTTTCTCTGTTAACACATTATTGTCCTCCTTTTTAATTTTTATATTTGCCAATTCATTTCTATTTTAAATCATTTTTCTCCACATTTTAAGTTGAAGTTTCTTCTATTATTTCATACAATATCTTAGATTGCAATCATTAGAAAAGCATGCTAGAAAGATATTCTGACAAAGCTTCGTCTTCTTATCTTTCCAGCATGCTTTTTTATTTTGAAAATAGATATTTTTTGTATCGTAAAATTCTATCGATGTATAGTTAGAATACTACTCATCTACACTATAGTTTGGAGCTTCTTTGGTAATATGAATATCATGTGGATGACTTTCCTTTAAGGAAGCAGCGGAAATCTTAACAAAACGTCCTGTCTCCTTTAAAGTTTCAATATCTTTAGCTCCACAGTAACCCATACCAGAACGAAGACCGCCCATTAACTGGAATACCGTATCTTCCACAGTTCCTTTGTATGCTACACGACCTTCAACACCTTCTGGAACTAATTTCTTAGCATCCGCTTGGAAATAACGATCCTTACTTCCATTTTCCATGGCTGCAATTGATCCCATTCCACGGTATACTTTGTATTTTCTACCTTGGAATAATTCAAATGTTCCTGGGCTTTCATCACATCCGGCAAAGATACTACCCATCATACAAACATTTGCACCTGCTGCAATTGCTTTTGTAATATCTCCTGAATACTTAATACCACCATCAGCGATAATTGGAATACCATATTCCTTCGCTACACGGTAAGAATCCATAATTGCTGTAACCTGAGGAACACCAATTCCTGCAACAACACGTGTCGTACAGATAGAACCTGGTCCGATACCAACCTTAACACAGTCTACTCCTGCTTCAATTAAAGCTTTCGTTGCTTCACCAGTTGCAACATTACCAGCGATAATTTGAAGTTCTGGATGAGCTTCACGAACCATCTTTACAACCTTAATAACATTTGCAGAATGTCCATGAGCAGTATCAATAACGATGGCATCTACTTTAGCGTTCACTAAAGCATCAACACGGTCAAGAATATTTGCTGTTACACCGACACCTGCTGCACAAAGAAGTCTACCCATAGAATCCTTTGCTGCTAATGGATATTTAATTGTTTTTTCAATATCCTTGATTGTAATAAGTCCTTTTAAGTTACCGTATTCGTCAACAATTGGAAGTTTTTCTTTTCTTGCTTGTCCAAGAATTTTCTTTGCTTCTTCTAAGGTAACACCTTCTTTTGCAGTAATAAGACCTTCACTTGTCATGGATTCTTTAATTTTTTTCCCGAAATCTGTCTCAAACTTTAAATCACGGTTTGTAATGATACCCACCAACTTTTTACCTTCTGTAATAGGTACACCGGAGATGCGGTATTTTGCCATTAATTCATCCGCATCATGTAATGTATGTTCAGGAGATAATGAAAATGGGTCAGTAATAACTCCGTTCTCTGAACGCTTTACCTTGTCTACTTCCTCCGCTTGACTTTCGATAGACATATTCTTATGAATAACACCTATACCACCCTGTCTTGCCATAGCAATAGCCATGCGATGTTCCGTAACCGTATCCATTCCTGCACTCATCATAGGAATATTTAATTTAATTTTTTTGGTTAAATGTGTAGAAAGGTCAACCTGATTTGGTATCACTTCCGAATACGCCGGTACAAGCAGAACATCATCAAAGGTAATTCCTTCACCGATAATTGCTCCCATCTCAATATCCTCACTTTCTTTATAGTAAATTCTTTATTTTGGTATCAAACGTACGTAAGTATTGTATCCATTAAGAATCATACTTACTCCGTTTGGCGTAGATAAAACCAGCCCGTAGATTATAAAAAATCAGCCAAAAGATTCGAAACTACCTGAATCTTCTGCCTGCGGACAGTAATAATTTTCACAAGTATACTCATTTTTAAGAATATTGTCAATACCTTTGAGAGAACTTAATATTTTTTAGCAATACACTACTGTTTTAACGTAGCAAAGAGCCATTGTCAATAACCTTGCTTCGTCCTATACACTATAATTGATATAATTACGGTATATTTTATACAAAGAACAAAGTGGCTTCGCGAATCAACAAATTCAGGGCGATGCCACTTTGTCGCGCCGAATCGTCATCGGAGTGCGCATCCCTCGGAGAGTTTTTTTATTAACTAGGAGATTGCTCGCGGAGTAATTTCCTAATTAATTAAAAAAAGATGGCTAAAACGCTTTGTATTAACCATCTCTTAACAATCTCAATATAAAATTATATCCTATGTAATAGGATTATATTTCAACCACTTTACGAGGAGCCTTTTGCTTAATGCACGCAATCATCTTCTCATTTGGCTCAAACAAAATCTTACTTATTTCATTATTATGACGAACAATAATCGCATAAACTTTAGCTTCTGGGTTTTGTGACGAGAAATCCTTCAATTTTAACTGTTGGATATGATTAAAACTATCCAATGAATGTGATTTTACAGGAGCCATTATCTCAACTTTATCAAAATCAATACGAAGAACTGTTTTTCTCTTTGCATTCCCCATAATCTTGTCAAAATCTAACTGACCATCACAAAATACATATTCATATTCAATTGAGTTCATTCTTGGAAAAAATAAAACACATAGCACTACTAGCACTGAAGCTATAAAAGTAGCAATGTTACCTAAAATCACTCCTCCAACAAAGAACACAACGATAATCCCAAATACCGCAGCAATTTGAATCATAAGCGTCGTTGCTGATTTTTTCCTTTTCACGCCAGCTTCTGCGTAAGATTCATTCATATCAACTAATCCTCCTAAATCAATTATTCCGTATGAAATCCCCTAAAGCATCTTACGGATAGGAGAAATCACGATCCCTTACTTTATTTTATTATACTAAATTTTCTTTAAAAGATAAAGGACTTTATTATCTTTTAAGGAATAAAGCTAATTTACAATACATTATGCGTAAATAATTGGATTCTTTTTAATAAAAGCAATCTTTATAAATAATAAAAAGCGCTCTCTATAAATAATAAAACACGATCTCTATAAATAATAAAAAGCAATCTCTATAAATAATAAAACACGATCTCCTAAATAATAAAAAGCGATCTCTATGTATAAAAAGAGAACATCGAAACCATCCCTTAAAAGCTATAGGCTTTTAGAATCATTCCGATGTTCTCGCATTTAAAGAGCTTTTACACTCTTTAACTTTATATTACATCATACCCATTCCGCCAGGGCCGCCTGCTGGCATAGCTGGAGCTGCCTCTTTAATAGATGCAACTGCTGCTTCGGTTGTTAAGAAAGTAGAAGCAACGCTTGTTGCATTCTGAAGAGCACTTCTTGTAACCTTAGAAGGATCAAGAATTCCATCTTCCACCATGTCAACATACTTCTCTGTTAAAGCATTGAAACCAACACCAGGTTTCTTTTCTTTCACTTTATTTACAATAACTGCACCTTCTAAACCTGCGTTCTGAGCGATGCAGG
The DNA here is from genome assembly GCA_023387655.1 of Bacillota bacterium. Lineage (GTDB taxonomy): Bacteria > Bacillota > Clostridia > Lachnospirales > Lachnospiraceae > Lachnoclostridium. Next base: position 27,512 of record JAEWHR010000220.1, on the reverse strand, counting down.
ATAATGGAGCTTCTAATGCCTTTAAGATAATCTGAGCACCAGTTTTCTCATCACCCTCAAGCTTAGTTGCAAGTTTTGCAACTTCCTTAGAAGCATGGATATAAGCAGATCCGCCACCTGCGATAATACCTTCTTCAACAGCTGCTCTTGTTGCTGCTAGGGCATCTTCCATACGAAGCTTCTTCTCTTTCATCTCAGTCTCTGTTGCAGCACCAACACGAATTACAGCTACACCACCTGCAAGTTTCGCAAGTCTCTCCTGTAATTTTTCTTTATCAAATTCTGAAGTTGTTTCAACAATCTGAGCCTTAATCTGAGCAATTCTTGCTTCGATCTCTGCTTTATTTCCTTCACCATCAACGATGATTGTATTTTCTTTCTGAACCTTAACGGATTTAGCACGACCAAGCTGATCTAATGTAGTTTCTTTTAAATCAAGACCAAGTTCGTCAGAGATTACAGTACCACCAGTTAAAATAGCGATATCCTGTAACATCGCTTTTCTTCTATCACCATAGCCAGGAGCCTTAACACCTACAACAGTAAATGTACCTCTTAACTTATTGATTACTAAAGTTGTTAACGCTTCACCTTCGATATCTTCAGCGATGATTAATAATCTAGAACCACTCTGTACAATCTGCTCAAGTACTGGAAGGATTTCCTGAATATTGCTAATCTTCTTGTCTGTGATTAAAATATATGGATTATCAAGGTTTGCTTCCATTTTATCCATGTCAGTTGCCATGTAAGCGGAAACATATCCACGATCAAACTGCATACCCTCTACTAAATCAAGTTCTGTCTGCATGGTCTTAGATTCTTCAATGGTAATAACACCATCATTGCTCACCTTTTCCATAGCATCAGCAACCATCTCGCCTACAGACTCATCACCAGCAGAGATTGCTGCAACTTTTGCAATCTGATCTTTTCCATTAATAGTTGAGCTCATACTGCTGATCGCTTCTACCGCACAATCAGTAGCTTTCTGCATACCTCTTCTTAAAATAATAGGATTTGCCCCAGCTGCAAGATTCTTCATACCTTCATTGATCATTGCTTGAGCAAGAACTGTTGCTGTTGTTGTACCATCACCTGCTACATCATTTGTCTTTGTAGCAACCTCCTTTACAAGCTGAGCACCCATATTCTCGAATGCATCTTCTAATTCTATTTCTTTCGCGATAGTAACACCATCGTTTGTGATTAATGGTGCACCAAAAGACTTATCAAGAACTACGTTTCTTCCCTTTGGTCCTAGAGTTACTTTTACTGTATTTGCTAACTTATTTACGCCAGCTTCCATAGCTACTCTAGCGTCTGCACTATATTTAATATCCTTAGCCATATTTGTAATCCTCCATCGTTTTCATTCTATTTATCTGTTTCTATTTCCACGTTCAATAAGTAACGAAATCGTATCGTATCCTTATCCGTCCTATTCTGCTACGATTGCTACGATATCGTTTTGTTTTACAACGATAAATTCTTCTTCCTCTAATTTAACTTCTGTTCCAGCATATTTGGAATAAATAACTTTGTCGCCAACTTTCACCTGCATGGTAACTTCTTTTCCATCTACCATTCCACCAGGACCAACTGCAACAACCTCTGCTTGTTGTGGTTTTTCTTTTGCCTGACCAGGTAACACGATACCTGACTTTGTAGTTTCTTCTGCTACGAGTTGCTTCAATACAACCTTGTCTCCTAATGGCACTAATCTCATATTTATTTCCTCCTTTAATACTGTTTGATACCAGTTATTAGCACTCACTCTGTTTGAGTGCTAACGGTTGACTATATATTAGTAAATTTTACTTCAATGTGCAACTTCTTTTTTTAATCAAATCCTTTTAAAATCCTTACTTATCTAGTATATACTCTTGTATTCTCTTATATTCTCACTTTTTTACACTTTTTCATGTTTTTTTCCAGTATACTCTCTAACCAAATACCTTTAATCTATATCTTTCTGATAGGATAGTCTCTATGAATTTACATTAGAAAGTAACCATGTTATAATTGTTTACATAGAAACTACTTTACATACCTTATATTAGCAAAACAATTGGTTAAATATCCAAAAAAATAACTAATGCATATGATTGTGAGGAAACAACATGGTTATAAAAATATTGAAACGCAGTTTTTCTGCAATTTTGGGTTTACTCTGTCTTGGACTTATCCTCGTTAGTGCTATTGAGATTCTTAGCTTTCGTGTAAGATACGACGCAGGAGGAATCTTTTTAGGTCTCTTTAGTATCACCCTACTCTCATTGTTAGCTTCATCACTTCTCTCTAGTTCTTTTGAAGATATAACATGGAAACGGCATTCTATGAGAACCGGTTTATGGCTTATTTTTGTGTTTTATTGCTTCATATTACTGAACTTACTTTTTACAAGCAGAAATTTCTTCTATGAATATGCCTTTACCAGTAATATCAAACAACGACTTATATCAGGTACAAATTTTATACCATTTCATACTATAATAAGCTATTATAAAAATTCAGATTCCTTAGAACCTGTTATTATAAATACTAATATTTTCGGCAATTTGCTTGCATTTTCACCAATGGGATTTTTTCTACCAGTATTATTTCCAAAGCTTCGTAAATTTTTATCCTTCGCTATTGTTATGTTTTTTATTATCGTTGTTATCGAATTAGCACAATTTATTACAAACCTAGGTATTCTAGATATTGATGACTTGATTTTAAATCTTTGTGGAGCTTTTATCGCCTTTACTCTATGTAAATTACAAATTTTTAAAATTCTCTTTCAAAAGCTTCATTGGATTTCATAAGTTCCTTGCCTTAGTATGTCACTTTAATTATCATTACAAAACATCATGGAAACAAAGTTTCAACCAACATTCTTCTTACATAAAGTGAGGACAAACAAAATGCATCCTGAGTGATACTTTATAATCTCCTGGAACTTTTGTTTATCCTCACTTTTTATAATTGAGTCAATCTTTACTTTCTTTTAGTATTAATCCTTTTGAATTTAATCCTTTTGAATTTAATCCTTTTGAATTAATCCTTTTGAATTTAATCCATATCGTTTTATCTTATTCCGAACAATTCAGTCTTATCCATTATTTATCTTCCACAGAAACACTATTTGTCTTTCTGATTGTTCTTGGAAGAGCATCTTTTGAATTCTTCCACGGTTCATTGACATAACGATAATCAAATTTATCTGTAAACCATTCTAAGTCATCTCTGACACGCTTCATATTATCTACGTAAAGAGTTGCTAAATCGGTACGAAATTCTTCTAACGTTCCCCCATTTAAGTGCTTCTCTGCCAAATTATACAGCATACCAAAATGCTTGGTACAAAATCCTTTCGATGAACGGAACTTCTTTTTAAATTCATCCTCTTTTCGATAAAGATAGAATAAGGAAGCAATATAAAGTTCAAACATCCCCCGTATTTTATTACAAACAAAACAGGAATGTTCTAAACTTCTTGTATAATCTATAACTGGATGAAATCCTTCTTTTTTCTTAAAGAAGCCTCCACCAATCGATTGCTTTTGCTGTAACAGCTTTTCTACCTCTTTGATTGAGCGATCCATATGTGTTTTAAGCATCAATGCTAATCCAAGGCGGTTCTGATTCTCATACAGTAACTTGATATGATTGGAGCAAAAACCAATCTCATCCGTTACCATACGTACATCATCCTCCATATAGCTAGGTCCCATGGTAAAATCTATTGCATTTTTTTGTAGAGTTTCATACATCTCACAAATAGGGCATTCACAATCTTTATCAAACGCATCATTTACTGGTATGGTATATAATTGCTCTTTCATATCAACCTCAAATCCGGCTCTTTAGCGCCTTTTTATATCGATAATCATCTTATGCATCATCTACTTACTCATTAGATCCTTTAGCTGTCTTGCTCTTTCTTTAATACGTTCATTAGCATCTCTTGATACAATTACCTTAGAGATATAGCGAAGTGCATCTTCTGTTTTTCCTGTTCTTCTCGCTAAATCAGCGAGGAGGTATGTAATGGTTGACTCATCCATTCCACACATTGGAAAGTTTTCTTTTGAGTATGCCTCTGTGAATCCCTCATAAGCTTTTGATAAAAATTCAACTTCTTCGGCTTCTAACTGAGCCACTACTTTGTTATAGTTTGGTGTAGTCGTAGGAAGAGTCTCTCTCTTCCCACGTACTAACCAACCTGTTTTTAAACAAGTATATGCTCTTTCACTTAACTTTCCTTTTTTAACGATGGTGTTAACTAAAGCAAGCTTATGCTTTGTAATTGCTTCATCGTAAGTTAGCATATCACCAGAAGGCGCGGCGCCTTTATAAACTGAAGAAATGTTAGCCTTTATTAATTTTGCTTGCGGCGAAGTCATAAAATTAAAGAAACGATTGAGCGCTGCATAACCGCATACCGGACAATCCACTACGTCGTATTTCAAAGAATCGACTAACTGGTATTTTGGGCGTAAATCTGTATCCGCAGATACCAATTTAACTTTTCCCGTTTTCACAGTTTTTGACTTAAACTCATTATCACACACAGGACAGGTGTAAGATTTTTCAAAGATGAAATCCGCCTCCGTAATCTGTGGCTTTTCTTCCTGCTCTGATTTACCCTGTTGTCCTTCACTCGATTCATACACTTCCATGTTGGTAAGCTTTCCTAACCCCATTGCTTCTAACCCAGAAAATAAATTGGCCATGCCATTCCCTCCTTATGCAGGCTTATAACTGCTCTTTAGTGATGCAATCCTGTTAAATACTAATTTTTCATCTGTAGAATCTTTATAATCTACACAGAAGAATCCATTTCTTAAGAATTGGAAGCTGTCAAATGCTTTTGCACCCTGTAAGCTTGGTTCTACGTAACACTCTTTCACAACGATTGAATTTGGATTAAGATTAATGGAACCATCTTCATTGTATACACCTTTTTCTTCATCGACTAGATTCTCATATAATCTTGCCTCTGCCTTAATTGCATGTGGTGCAGATACCCAATGAATTGTACCTTTTACTTTTCTTGCATTAAAACCAGAGCCACTCTTTGTTTCCGGATCATACGTACAGTACACTTCCGTAACATTACCAGCTTCATCTGTCTTATAATCCGTACAGGTTACAAAGTAAGCGTTCATTAAACGAACTTCATTTCCAGGGAAAAGACGGAAATATTTCTTAGGAGGCTCAATCATAAAATCATCTCTTTCAATATAAAGCTCTCTACTAAATGGTACTTCTCTTGTTCCCATCGCTTCATTTTCCTGATTATTCATTGCCTCTAAAAATTCAACTTGTCCTTCTGGATAATTCGTAATAATTAACTTAATTGGATCTATAATTGCCATAACACGGTTTGCTTTTAACTTTAGGTCTTCACGGATACAATACTCAAGCATTGCATAATCAACCGAGCTATTGCTCTTTGAAACACCACAAAGCTCCATAAACATACGAATAGATTCTGGTGTAAATCCTCTTCTTCTTAGCGCGCTAATGCTAACTAATCTTGGATCGTCCCAGCCATCCACAATACCATCTTCCACTAACTTCTTAATATAACGCTTTCCAGTAATAACATTCGTTAAATATAGTTTTGCAAACTCAATCTGTTTTGGTGGATTCTCATATTCAAGTTCACGTACTACCCAATCATAAAGTGGTCTATGATCTTCAAATTCAAGAGTACAGATGGAGTGTGTAATTCCTTCAATTGCATCCTCGATCGGATGAGCAAAGTCATACATTGGATAAATACACCATGTATCTCCGGTATTATGGTGTGTCATTCTAGCTATACGATAAATAACTGGGTCGCGCATATTAATGTTAGGTGATGACATATCAATCTTAGCTCGAAGTACCTTCGAACCATCCGGGAACTCTCCATTCTTCATTCTTTCAAATAAATCAAGGTTTTCTTCCACGCTACGATCACGATAAGGGCTATTCTTTCCTGGTTCTGTTAATGTACCACGATACTCCCTCATCTCCTCCGCAGATAAATCACAGACAAATGCTTTTCCTTTTTTGATTAATTTTATAGCACCTTCGTACATCTGCTCAAAATAATCAGAAGCAAAGAAAAGACGATCCGCGAAATCTCCACCAATCCACTTTACATCTTCGATAATTGAATCAACAAATTCAGTTTTTTCCTTGGTAGGATTAGTATCGTCAAAACGTAAATTGAATGTACCACCATATTTTTTTGCTAATCCATCATTTAATATAATAGATTTCGCATGTCCAATATGAAGATAGCCATTTGGTTCTGGTGGGAATCTGGTTACAACCTTTTTACAATGTCCCTCTGCTATATCTTTATCAATAATCTGTTCAATAAAGTTTTTTGAAACAACTTCTCTCTCTGTCGTTTCATTTACCTCTGGTTTGTTAACATCGATGTCCATGATGTTCCTCCTCAAATGAAATCTCAATATTTCTGCCTAAATGGTATCTACTTAAATTTAAACAATCTACTTCTTATCATATCACACATCTTTCAAATAGAAAAGATAAAATCTTTTGTGATGGAAGTAATTGAGATTACTATCCTAACGAAGTATGTCTCATAAACTTCCCCTTGATATAAATAAAAACCTCCTATTGGCATAGTATTATCATGCTCAATAAGAGGTCTCTTTACTAAGTATTCTAGTAAAATCTTTCAAAAAAGATATGGTTTCCGATAATCTTATAAGGAATTTTAGCTTTCACACATTTAGCTTTTGTCGAAGCTACATTGCTATTAAAATATAAATAATCACCGATTACATTTGTGCCATTTAAAACAGCTTTGGCAGCTTTTTTACACTCTTCCATTACCTTACGTTGTTCTTCACTTTTATACTCTCCATAGGTATAAAGCTTTAAAGCCTTTTCTAATGGGGCACCTTTTGGTGTATATCTACCACTTGATGTTAAAATATAAGCTGGTTCAAACTGACGTCCCCAACGTTTTAAATCATACACTGCTTCTCTAATAGTTGTAACATGATCGAAAGTATCACTTTCCACACGATTTAAAATAACATTACCTACGGCTACTTTTCCTTTATAACTTTCCCATCCTGCTTCACAATAGATGATGGCAGTTAACAATCTTAGCTCTGAATTGGTGTAAGATTTTGTAGCGCTAGCTTCTGCGTTCATCGGTGTCTTTGCTACACCTGCCAATAAACAAGCAATCAATAGTAGGGTAAGTAGTTTTTTAAATTTCATATCAATTCTCCTTACTAAACTCGGTAGGAAACATAGTTTCATACCTTTTGGAAGCACTAAATATGTATCTTTCCATATAATTTATCCTTAACTTTGGAAAGATATCTTACATAGAACTTCATATTTTTGTAACAATTATGTAACAATTTTAGCATGCTTGTAGAAAAATGTCAAATCCTATAACTTCCAATTCTATATTCCTACTATAAATCCTGTATCCTATAGCCAATAAAGTTTGTAACCATGGTAGCTAGTATTAGCTTAATATCTTTTTCCTTGACTGAAGAAATACTATATAACTTCATAAAAAAAAGAAGACCTATGGTAGGTCCCCTTTATATCAATTAGTTATGCTTTTATATTGTTGTGTTTATATGTTGTGTGTTAATGTGGTTCTATTATGCTATATTTTAATGTTGTACTATGATGCTATGTGTTAATGTGGTTTTATTATGTTATATTTTAATATTTTTCTATTGTATTATATTTTTACTAGTGCTTTATTTTTTATTCTCACGGTACTCAGCTAGTAATAGATCAACCATCCTTCCATAACTTTGAACCCCATCTTCCTGATTGTTCGCCTTTAAATACGTATCATTTATCATAGTTACAGTTTTACTTACGATAGTATTTTCAAATTCCTTCCAATAAGCTGAGTTATCAGCTAAATCAGCAAGAACTCCTTCTTCATAAAGCTCCCTTACCTCAAAATATCGCTCTTTATTCTTATCATAAAGAGCATTTCCTGCTATGATAAGTGCTTGCATTACACCACTATAGTTAAGTTCTACATTGTCTGAAGCAGTACAAACCAAATAGGCAATATAGTTTGCTTCATCCTCTCTCATAAACCCACGCAAATGCGCCAATTCATGACCTACCGTTGATGCTATAGAGTAATCTGGTATATCCACATTTACGTTTGCCTCCATTGTAAATGGAATAAAGATACCCGTTAGTTCCATTCGTGACATCACACGGGATAGAATTATCGGTTTCGCCGCTGGATATCTACCTGCTAATATTGGGTATTCTTTTGTAATTTTTTGATATGCTCTTTTTGACTCCTGCATTAACTCTTTTGTACTCATCGAGGAAACATAGATACCCTCATCATCTACGGAAGAGATAGAATCTCTGAGATCATTTGCACGTAGCGCTAATGACACACATAATTCATATAGCTCATCTTCGGTAGATTCTAATACAGTTAGTCCACTATAATAACTAAAAGGATAGCGATAATAATTTATACCGCATCCAAAGATATAAAGAGCCAAAATAATACTAATACCACAAAAAATATTTATTATTCCTTTTCCAATAACTATGTAACGATTCTCTCTCGCTTTGATACTATGTATAAGAAATCGTATTAGAAGAACCGTTAATAACAAAGGTCCTATAATAATTATTAGCTCAGCCAAAGAAAATGGTAGTATTCCTGTAAGCGTTGATAACAATATTGACCATGGATGATAAACATACCGCACTAACACTTCTTCTGTGAAGTAACTGCTTTGCTTTGCGATAGATAATATAAAAAAAGAAATGGGTAATAACAATAGAAAGAAATTACGTTTTAAACGTAGCAATTGTCGGTACTTAGGCAACTGTTGATTCGGACTCTTCTCTCTCATCGCATTACTCCATTTCTCTTACTTACAATTTATCGGAAAGAAACTTTTGCGCTACCGCTTGTTAAATAAAGTTCAATACGCTTCGTCCCACCTTTATCAATGAGAATCGATCCATCATATTTTTTCTTTCCAACCCAAACTTCACCATACTTTGAAGTGATATCAAAGCAATAATCCTCTTGTTTCCCTATTAAGTATAAATTTACCTTACCATAGGAATTATTTATATCAACTTGTTCTATATTACAATCCTCTATGGTGGCATCTCCACTACTTAATTTTCCTTTTAGTAATGTAACTGTAGATTCTTCTATTGTAACATTACCATAAGAATTATCAAACTCTAATTCTTTTGCATTTAGTTTTTCTATATCCAAACTACCACTACTAAGATCCATTGTGAAACTAGACTCTGGGTATTCTTTTATTAAATAATCATTTTTCTCATTTATATTACTAATGGCGACCTTACCATAATGATTCACAATATCCGCCTCACCTATTGCACTTCTTTCAATCGTAAGATTTCCAGAGGATGTCACGGTAGAAAGTTTATCAATTGCTGTCGTAGTTATAATAGTGTCTCCATAAGAAATATCTATCTTTACATCCTTTGCAGAGAAACTTCCCATCGAAACACTACCGCTTGATACCGTAATTTTGACTTTGCTAAAATCTGCGGATGTTGGTACGTACAGCTTAAAATAATTCGGCTTTTTCAGATTAATAGAGTAACTACCTTGATTCATATTGCTATCATTAAAAGTCAAAACTCCGTCTGTAATTGTAAGGGCAGGCTCTTCATCAATGTAATAATATGAATATTCTACATAATACCCATCAGAAGCAATTATCTCAAAGTCCGCATACTGTGTATTCACATTAATTGCAGAAATCTCCTCGACTGGCTCCTTAACAGTCCCAAAATAGTTCATATTATCTTCAGTATAACGTTTGTTGTCAGACGTATAATAAAATTTTCCTTGACATCCACTTAATATAAATATTAGAGATAAGCTAACTAGGATCCATATATTTTTTTGCTTCATCTTACATATCCCCTAACTTCCGGTTATTTATATCATTATACCCTGTCCTTAGATGTCCATGGTAAGCGATACTACATACATTCCTCTGCGCTCATTGAATTTTCTTATAAAGGCAAGTATATACGGTATAATGTTTTAAGATATTATACCATACGAATCGTAAGAAAAAATTAAGAATGCATTAGATTTTAACAAAGCATCTTATGTTTCCTATCTAGATTAAAGTCTTAAACTCGTCGATTTGATCTGCAAATGTTTGCAATGCCTTACGGAAAAACTCAGGATCTGTCAAATCAATTCCAGCAATCTTTGCGGCATCTTCTACATCACTTACTGTTGTTGCATATAAGAGTGCACGGTATTTTGGTAAGAATGCTTCACCTTCTTCCAAATACTTTGCATATAACCCTCTAGCAAATAAACCACCGAAGGCATATGGGAAGTTATAAAAGCTAACATGACCAGAATAATAATGTCCCTTACATACCCACATATAAGGATGTAAATACTCAGAATCAAGACCATCTCCGTAGGCTTCTTTTTGCGCTGTAAGCATCATTTCACTGAGTTCATCCGCAAACATAAAATTATCACTGCGCTTTTCAATCACAGCAGTTTCAAATAAATAACGGGAGTATATATCACAGATAATCTGTGCAGCATCCTGAAGTTGACCTTCAATTAATGCCAAACGTTCCTCACCGCTTGCATCTTTTATTGCTGCATTCAGAATAACATTCTCATTAAATGTGGATGCTGTTTCAGCAACCGGCATTGAATAGTCGCTATTTAAAATTCGGTGGTTGTGAATGTTGTGGTTATGATAAGCATGACCAAGTTCATGTGCTAATGTAACAATATCAGAAATCGTACCATCGTAGTTTGTTAATACTCTACTTTGTTTTAACGGCTGAAGGTTACAGCAAAAAGCACCGCCAACCTTTCCTGCCTTTGGATAAAAGTCTATCCAATCTTCATCAAATGCTCGTTCCACCATATGTGCCAATTCTGGATCAAAAGTACGAAAATGTGTTAGTAAATATTCTCTTGCGTCTTCGATACTATATTTTTTCTCACATGCTCCCATTGGTGCAAATAGATCATACCAAGGCAATCCTTTCTCATGTCCTAACGCTTTTCCTTTTAAGCGCAAATACTCATGGAATTTAGGCATATACTCTTTCATAGCAGTAAACATTGCATCCAAAGTTTCCTTCTTCATATTGGATTGATCTAATGTCATGTCAAGGACAGAATTAAATCCTCGTAACTTCGATAAAGTTAGAACTTGAAGCTTTATACTATTTAAAGCATATGCAATACTTTCTTTTATTTTATCGTAACAGTTAAGTTCTGCTTCATACGCTTTTTTTCGTATAGATTCGTCTGTACTATATGCCATATTACGAATTTCTGAAAGAGTTACTTCCTTTCCATCAAATGTAGCTTTCACAGTTGAAGTAAGATAGCTTTGTAAATCACTCCAAGCATTAGCCCCTGAAATTGACATTTTTGCAATGATTTCTTCTGCCTCATCACTTAATAGATGTTTACTATTCTCCTGTATTTTATGGATAAAATAAGCATACTCACTAAGTCTTTCATCCTCTTTGATAACCACATCAATATCATCTATTTTTGCAATGTATTTCATAAAAACTGTAGTAGACTTCGTTAAATTAGATGCTTTTTGATTAATCTGTCCGAGGTAGGAGGTAGCTTCTGATTCTGAAGTATTGGTAGACTGGCGTAATGAGCAGTATACAGAAAGATAATCCAATCGAAGCGATTCCTCTAAACAATCAAAGATTTTATTTAAAGCCTGCTTCTTTGATAAATTGTCAAGTTCTTTTGATAAAGTTTCCATCTCAACAATCAGCTCATCGTATCGTTTCATATCCTCTTTAAATTTTTTATCATCATAACCAGTGTATAACGCATCCAATGACCATGTCGTATTCATATAGTTTTCCTTTCTTATATTAATTCTTAATCTATGTTCTTTGCGCACATTGTCTTAGCATATACAAAAGATAACGCAAGAACCACTCTTCTAATTGCCACATTCTCTCATAGCTTTCAACTCATTAGACAAATGACATATAATATATTATGCCACTGTAAATCAGTCATTATTTCATATGGAATCAGCATAAAGAGATAATTTATTATAACATAAATTTCCTCATATGTTGATAGAAATAATTTTGTTTATTCTTACAATCGGAAAGAACTAGCATGAATCTATTTACGATTCAATGCTAGTTCCTATCTTATCTAAGATTAAATTATCTTGCACGATTAATTGGTGCAATTCCTTCCTTCTTTGAATTATGGGTTTGATTTTGATTTTCAACTTTTGCCTTTTGTGTTACACTATTGAATTTCTCATTCTGCTTTTGTTGTTCTCTTTTTTCCGAATTATTCGAATGAAATGAATCACTTTTATTCATACACCCTCCCTTAATGAGTCGCTACATATTCGGCAGCGCTTTTTGCAGCAATTCTTCCAAATACAACAATATCACAGACTGCATTACCACCAATACGATTCGCACCGTGGATTCCTCCGGTAACTTCACCTGCAGCAAATAACCCTGGAATTGGTTTGCCATCAGTAGAAATCACCTCTGCCTTCGTATTAATCTCAACTCCACCCATCGTATGATGAATAGCTGGAGCTACTTTAATAGCATAATAAGGTGCTTTTGATATGGTTGTATCCATACCAGTTGTACGATTGAATAAGTCTTGTCCTTTTTCAGTGATTGTCTTATTCCATTCTGCAACTGTTGATATTAATTTATCTGGATCTACATCAATATCATCTGCAAGTTCTGAAAGATTATTCTCCTCTTCAACAATATCTGCACTAATATAACTTTCTACAGCGCTTAAATTTTCTCTTAGTTGTTGATCAAAAATCAAATAAGCATAGCTGCCCTCTTGCTGCATGATAGCATTGGAAACTAAATTTCTCGTACTTAACTCATTATAGAAACGCTCTCCATTTTTATTAACTAGAATGGCTCCTTGACCTCGAACAGATTCCGTTATCATAATACTAGTCTCTTGTTCTACCGTTGGATGAGTTTGAATCTGATCCATATCTACTACATTTGCACCAATTGCTTGTGCTAAAATAATACCATCACCGGTTGCACCGGGTGCATTAGTTGTTTTAAAACCTGCAAGTTTCTTATCATATTCCTCCACCATGGCTTCATTAGCACCAAATCCACCGGTAGCAAGAATAACTGCTTCACACGCTATTTTATAATTTTTTTCTTTCCCCTTTGCTTTCACTCCAGATACTTTACCGTTCTCCATTAAGATTTCTGTCGCTTTTGTATTATAGAGAATATCAATCTCATTACTTTCTATGTTATTGATAAAAGTATTCACAATATAATTTCCAATGGGAGCTCCACCCTCTGGTGCATGCATTCTCTTAAAGGTAGCTCCACCAGAAAATGATAATTTCGATAAAGGTGCCCCAACGGATTCTAACCAAGCAATAGCATCTGCTGAGTTCTCAGCCATGGTACGTACTAGTGCTTCATTATTTAAATGATTTCCACCTTTTATGGTATCTTCTACAAAACTCTCAATTGTATCATTAATTCCAAGTTGCTTTTGAAGAGGAGTATTAGCGGCATTGATACCACCAGTAGCCTTTACGGTATTCCCACCCGCCATAGACATCTTCTCTAAGATGACGACAGAAAGCCCTGCTGCCTTAGCTTCAATTGCAGCGGTCATTCCAGCCCCGCCAGCTCCAACCACACATAAGTCGACTGTAATCGTTTCTTCTGGTAGAGCTACTTCTTTTGTTGGTTTTGGTTCTACTGGGGCTAATGTAGATACGTCAACACCAGCGCTAGTAAGTGCTGCTGTAACAGCTTCAATAATTGCATTACTTGTGGTAGTTGCACCGCTTATCGTATCTACCTGAACCGATTGTTGATCCACTATTTCAGCTTGTAAATCACGAATTGCAATGGATCCTATATTTTCTGTTTCCTTTGGTCCAAATATATTCACTGATTCAATGCGGTCATTACTTAAAACGACTGTAGCGGTTATTTCTCCGCCATACCCGGATGCCTTTCCCTCATAAGTTCCGGGTGTAAACCTTCCGCCCGCGGAAGGCGTGACTGAGGGTGTCACTCCTTCCTCATTCTTATTCTTACTACAAGACATTAATACAAATGCCATGACAACAATCATAACGATTGCAACAATACGCCTCTTCATAACTTTCTCCTTTACTAACAATAAACATACGTACTCATTACGCTTACTTATTGATAAAAAAATTGTATTTCCAATATAAACAGTTGCTACCCATAGTTTGCATAATTTAATTGGAATTTATGTGTAAAAGAGAATATTATTAAATTAGAATCATCGATCTTATAGTGATACCACAGATAACTATAATAAAAAATAGCAAAACTACATTATTGTTTTGTTTTCCATTCCTTAAATGAAGTTCCTAACACATTCTTTATTCGCTTACTTGCTTTCTCTAATACCGTAGTCGTATTTTTATGAAATTCTTTTTGTGTAGGCACTACTACAAATCGTTTATTTTCGTATGCTGAAAAAACTTTTAGTGGATAATAACCCGATTGTTTTATTACCACTTCTCCATTTTCTTTTACAATCTCAAGTCGTAGGATTATCGTATCATTATTTGCTTCCGAAACCATACTTGAGACAAAATTCCCCATAGAGTACATACATAGTACTTTTCTATTATCACTAGTCTTTAAGTATACTGCTTCTTGTAAACAATGAGGATGTGATCCTATAATAACATCCACACCAGCCTCTGCCATTTCCATTGCATGTAGTTGTTGAAGTTTTGTAACTACTGTTGTATTTTCAGTTCCCCAATGATTATATGCAATAATAAACTCTGCTCCGGCCTTTTTTGCCTCCTTCACATCACGCTCCACTGCTTTTTTACTATAACAATTAACTGAATTTGTTAATTCTTTCGCTGGTAAACCTTCACGAAAATTTATGTATTCTGTATAGCTTAAAACTCCAACCTTAATACCATTTATCTCATAGAGTAGAAACCTTGGCGCATCTTCCATTAGATTAGTTCCAACTTGTGCTATATGATATTCCTGTAATTTTGTTAGTGTTTCTCTTATTCCAGTCATACCTCCATCAAGGCAATGATTATTGGCAGTTGTAACCGCATCAAAACCTGCATATCGTAAGGCATCTAAAAAAGTAGCAGGCGCATTACAATTAGGAGATCCCTTTATAATTTTTTGTTCAAAGGTATAGTAATTTGAGTGAGATGTTAACGTTTCAAGATTTCCAATGACCAAATCACTCTTTGAAAATATTTGTTTCACATAGGTAAAACTATCATTAAAACGAAAGGTATTTTTACTCTTCGCCCCATACTGTTGTGCTCGTAAGCACATAAGATCTCCCGTTAACATTATTGTTGCTGTTTTCTCTATATCTGCTTGCTCTTCTTTATCTTTTGGGGATACTATGTTATCTTCACTCTTTATTGGGACGTCAACATTTTCTGTTTTTATGTCTTCACTCTTTGTTTGGATGTCGATATTTTCTGTTTTTATGTCTTCACTCTTTGTTTTGATATCTTCACTCTTTGTTTTGATATCTTCATTTTGTAATATGGCTTCCTCACTTTTTATTTTAGTATCTCCTGTTTCTAATTTACCATTTTCGGAAGTTATTTTATTGTTATCGGATGTTATTTTATTGTTATCGTTACTTGCAATATCCTTTACACTCGTTTGTTCAGACATCAGTTCATTCTGTTGATCATTTTTTTGTTCCGCCTTTTGTTCATTCTGTTGACTTTTAATTTCTTTGCTCTTGGTTCTATAAATTCCATCATTATCTAATACGTAACGGTTCTGACTTATCTTACTTAAAGGTTGGTATGCTTTTCTACTTAAAATCTCTTGCTTATCAGCAAATGCTATCTGACTTTTAAGGTTAGTACATAATAAAGCTGTAATAATTATTGCGATCATGAAAGCCCTAAAATAGCGTTGCACATATCTCATATTTTCTTAAACTCCATATTTAATAAGTATCTTACGTAACTTATGCTCACTTGTCCTAAAATATTCCACTAGTAATCTTGGTGTTTTTTCTATACCATATTCACACGATTATTCAATAAAAATATTATCCATCCTAATAGTTACGATAAGGATGCACATATATTTTGGTTCGAGTAAAATACCATGCTAATTTGCTCTACTTATCGTACTTATCAGTGGATGGAACTATTTATAAAATTGTTAGACATGAGGAATTTTTATGAAGGGAAAAACACATATTATCGGTGGTCTTGCTCTTTCAGGCTTACTACTTTATTATAATAAAACTTATCAATGGGATTTATCCATAACAACATTTGATTATATCGCTGGAGCCGTATTAGGTTCCTTATTACCAGATATCGACCATAAGAAAAGTTTTCTTGGTTCAATTATTCATCTTCCTATCAAACATAGAACACTTACACATAGCCTTATTTTTTTATTTATCACAAGTATTTTTGTACTTCAATTTAATAAAAGTATTGCCTACGGTCTCTTTCTTGGTATTAGTAGTCATCTATTTCTGGACATGTTACCAATACGATCTAAGGGCATCTGCTTATTTTATCCATCAAAGAAACGTTATAGTTTTTTTCATCTACCTAAATAAAGTTATGTTCACATGTTATAGGAATATTGATGACTTAAATCATGAAATATTGATAACTTAATTCATAAAATGTTGATAACTTAATTCATATATCATTGATAACTTATTTCATATATCATTGATAACTTAATTCATAAATCATTGATAACTTAATTCATATATCATTTAAGACATACCCAGAATAGGTCATGCATATATTATAGTAAGCAAATAATGTGGAAACTTGTGCTAAAGTAATGAATTGATTTTTTTACACTACAGAGAAATGAGAGAAAGAAAAAAAGAATTCGAAAGGAAGCCACATAGTAATTCTTTCTTAAATTTTTATTGTGGCTATAGCACATCGATAAGAAAATGTGTTATATGAGTGGATTTATGAAGCAAGTTAAGCTAACAAAAAAATTAAAATGTTATACCATCCTAAGTACAATCTTTACTATAATTCTTGGATCACTACTTCATTTTACGTATAAATGGTCTGGAGAAAATGATTTTGTCGCTCTTTTTTCAGCTGTAAACGAAAGCACTTGGGAACATCTAAAATTACTCTTTGTACCAATGTTTTTATTCACTCTTTGGGAGTATACCAAACTTGGTACACAATATAGTAACTATGTTATATCCAAAGCTCTTGGTATCCTTGCTGGATTAATCACAATACCAATACTATTTTATGGATATACAAAAATCCTCGGTACCCACTATCTCTTACTTGATATTGTTATATTTCTTTTAGGGGTAATTGTTTCCCACTTTATAAGTTATTTTCTAATGTCAAATGGTAGCTTATCAGGTAAATACTATCAGCTTCTTGGTGGCATTCTTCTTATTTTAC
This sequence comes from Bacillota bacterium, assembly GCA_023387655.1. GTDB lineage: Bacteria > Bacillota > Clostridia > Lachnospirales > Lachnospiraceae > Lachnoclostridium. Next base: position 10,023 of record JAEWHR010000220.1, on the reverse strand, counting down.
TTGCTATGTCTTTTCTATGGTTTACATTTTATCCGCCAAATTTAACTATTTTTGAAATTCCGAATGCTTCCTAGCATCGAACTTTTTTTTAATTCCGAATGCTTCCTAGCATCGAACTATTTTTAAAACACCAAATGCTTCCTAGCATCTATCAAAAAATAGAAAAAGAACCTGTTGTAACCGATTAACCACTAAGAATGGATAATTTTTATACAACAGGTTCTTTTTCGGCCCCTTTTATAAATCTTTTCTTTTATCCCTTGCATGAAGCATAAAGGCACCTAACAACATAAAACCAATAATAACAAGTAGTATGTAAATAATGTCAACCTTTGCAGTTGTTTCCTCTGCATTTACCTTCTCTTCTTGTTCAGGATTCTCTTTTCTCGGCTTTTTTGCCTGTTCACTAGGCAAGGTTTCCGATTTAATCAGGAAGGTATCAAATACCATAGACTGTAATACGGTTACGTTATCAATTTCATATTCCTCTGAATATGCTGGTATAACTCCGAACGCCTCCATTGGATGAACTGAAGCTGATAAACATAACGTCATCATTAGCATAAAAATGACCTTCTTCAATAAATTCACCCCTAATCGTATACCCATATGTTAAATTTTGATATCCCCATAGTTATTATAAAACTTTTGGAATAATATGTCAAACAATCCTTTGCACTTTTTTTATATTTCTATACATTAATCCACGATTCATAAAGCTTCATGGTCTCATTTCACTATTGTGCAAGTGATTTAGGTGCTAATTAATACCTTAACTATAGATATCGACTATTAGAGTGATCAGGTTTATGGTAATATTATCCAGATTATATTAAAATATTCTGTTCTCATTCAGTTAACTTTACTATTTCGTACTAAATATTATCTTTTTACTACATAATTACAATATTACTTACATTTATTCATACTTAGACTATAGATTTTGATAAAGTTCTAATGTCTCTTCTTATCATCCAAGATGTTTTGTACTGTTCAAATACAAAATTCCATGTTTCCCTTTCTCATAGCGCAAACAATGAATTCCCGTATCACCGGTTGCATGCCATATCTCAGATACTAATGGCTGTCTCTCATAAGATAATAGGAGTTGATTAATTAGCCCTCCATGTGATACAACAACAATAGTATCTTGTTCTTTGTTGTTCGAGATGATCTCCGATAACATCGTTTCTGCACGATAACGAAACTCCAGTTTAGATTCCATATCATATCTACTCTGGTGTATTGGCAGATTGGGAATTTCAGGATACTTACTTTTTGCTTCTTCGCGATCCATTCCTGCTAATTTTCCGTTATTAAACTCCATTAAATTCTCTCTAAATTCAATTGGTATGTTAGTTTCCATAGAAAGTAAATGAGCGGTTTCTTTGGCTCTTAATAATGTACTGGAATAAATTTTGTTTACTGAATAATGATTACTAATCCACTTTGCTGCCTTACTTGCTTGTTCTCTCCCCTTATCCGTTAAAGGAAAATCAGCACGTCCTTCATGAACATCTCTTAAGTCTCCCTCCGACTCTCCATGACGTAATAATAGAATAATCATAAAAACCTCCATATCTTTCAATTAGTGATGTACTTTAAACAACTAGAATAGCTCATCCAAAAAAGTCACCAAGTATCTCGTCTGATAATAAATATGTAACCGCCTCTTCAACAAAGTTATTCGCTTCCTCTTCACTAAAATAAAAATATTCTCGATCTAGGTCCTTTACAGAAGATTCATAAAATTCTACAATATATTTTATTCGATTTGCAAAATCAAACTCTTCAAATTCTTCCATATATAAATTTTTATAATCCATTGCTTTCTTAAGCTCCATAAAAGTCCAGAAATCAGAATGACTTCTCAAGTAACAAAAGTCTAGATCATACCAGTCCTTTTTAATTGTCCAAATAAATCCCTTATCCTTTGCGAATTGATCTTCATACTTTTTTTTAATTACTTGATAAATCCTTTGATACCATAGTTCATCAGTAACGAGATGAACATAATAGCCAAGATAAAAAGAAAATTCTTCTCTTGTATGTGATCTTCCTTGCAGATACTTTTTTGCAAAGTTTTCTGCAAATTGTTTATAATCTCCACTGTCATCTTCAAAATGAGATATTTTTTTACTTGGAGTAAATACAGACCAGTCTTCGTTTGGAACTCCACAATCTGGCGCAATATTACCAACTATAAAATCGTACGGTAAGATATCATAAAGTTTATGAAATACTCTATCCGCTACCCTTAAGTGAACCATCCATGTCGCCATAATAATTACTCCTCCCCCTTGATACAAAACTTTATTTTTTACAAACAAATATCGCTGCTTGTTTAGTAATTTCAACTTTTCTTTTTTGCTTCCATAGCTCTGCTAGATAATTCTCGAACTTCCTTCTCTGCCCATGAAGCACTTCTATTTGATTTCCATGACATGAAAGAATATAGTGTAGCAATGGTCGATAATCATCTAGTACTAATTTATCCTTATAATCCTTTCGATTTACTGAAGAAAAATGAGGTTTTAAATAATCCATTGCATTTTCTAATCCAAATAAATCGGAAAGATTTACTTCAGATAGAGCAATTTTCGGATTAAACTTTTTAGTAATATGTTCAATCTCCTTCATATGATTCTGTCCGTAAGCTGTACAAACCAATATACCATTAGGCTTTAAAATTTGTGCTATCTCCTCGCAGACCTTATTTCTATCATGTGCATAGAAGAGTACATGATTAGCAATCACAATATCAAAAGATTCTTTTTCATACGATAGATGATTTATATCCATAACATCATAGTTACAGGATAAATTTGTCTGACTTATGGCTTCCTTAGCCACCTTTACCATACCTTTTGAGATGTCTGTTATGGTGATTGACAATTGGTCCGGTAATGTAGAATTGTTCTCTACCCAAAAAGCTCCATTACCACAACCAAGTTCTAAAATTGTTTGATTTTCTACAAACGGAATATGCTCAGCAAGGAAAGGATACCATCCTTGAGGATTTTGGGAGTACTTTTTATGCAATAAAATTCTAACATTTAGATGATCCGCATTTTTATAATTCTCTCTAATACTTTGTTTCATGCTCATCGCATGGATAATATCCGTAATTTTATCCCAATTAATTTCCGTATCTGATTGTAACATCTCTTCTGCTTGATCTATTGTACTTTTAATTACTTCTAACTGATTTATTTTTGTCTGCAATAGTTGTTTTTGCAGATGGAGAGAGTCCTTAAAACTCTCTCTATCCACTACACTACTTGCCATACCTTCAATTTCATCTAAACTAAAATCAAAAAACTTTAATGCTAATATTTTTTGAAGTTTAGCAAAATCAGAATCCGTATACAAACGATAACCCGATTCCGTTAGTTTTGATGGCGGAAGTATCCCAATCTTATCATAATATCGAAGTGTTCTTATCGATACGTTTGCACACTTTGCAAATTCACCAATGGTAAAATAAACGTTTTCTTGATTTAACTTCATAATTTACCTCTTTTCTGCGTTGTACTTTGCATGTCGTGATTATTTTGCAAGCGTAGTATTTTGCATAGCCTTAACTTAACGAAATCCATACTCCTTAAGATACCAATCTATAGTAGCAGCTATACCTTCCTCAAAATTGGTATTTGGAGTCCATGAAAGATTTCGCTCTATTTTATTCGTATCAACTGCATATCGTTTATCATGTCCTAGACGATCCTTCGTAAATTCAACCAAATCCATTGTAATAGAAGAATCCACATGTTCTTGTAGATAATTTATAATGGTAGTAACAATAGAAAGGGCTCTCATTTCTTGATGACTTCCAATATTATATACCTCTCCTAACTTACCAGTTAACAATACAATATCCATCGCTTTGCAGTGATCCTTAACAAAAAGCCACTCTCTTATGTTGTTACCGTCTCCATACACTGGTATCTTCTTATGGTTTAGGCAATGTTTGATACACTTTGGTATTAATTTTTCCTCATGTTGATATGGTCCAAAATTATTGCTACATCTTGTTCTAACAATCGGTAATCCATAAGTCTTATAGTAAGCAATTGCAACCATCTCTCCGCCAGCCTTGCTTGCGGAATATGGATTATTTGGATGAAGTGGCATATGTTCCATAAACTGTCCCGTTTCCTCTAATTCACCGTAAACTTCATCGGTTGATACATGTAGAATTTTCTTATCTCTTATATCATCTTTCCATACGTTATGAATCACTTGATAAAGCATTCTCGTCCCAAGGACATTGGTTTGAAAAAATTCAATGTCTGATTCTAAACTCCGGTCAACATGGGATTCTGCTGCCAGATGCACTACATAATCAATCTGCTCTTTGTTAAAAATAGTTGTTAATCTCTCTTCGTCTAAAATATCCCCTTGAACAAATCGATAATTTTCTTTCTTCTCAAATTCCTCTAGCCACTTACGATTCCCCGCATAAGTTAGCTTATCATAATTAATAACCCTAACTTCCTCACCGTAGGTTTCAAATAGATGCTTAATAAAGTTTGTCCCAATAAATCCTGCACCGCCTGTAATAAAATATGTTTTCATCCTAACCTCCATTCAAGCGCTTTCGCACCCTTCATACCGATGCAACTTTGTGCACCGCACAATTACCGTGTGAAAACTATGTCTTCACACGAACTCCAATACTTCTTTGTTAACAAATATATTGTTTTTCACGTGATAATTGGAGTATAAAGGGTGACGCAAGGATAGAGTCAAATACAATTTTAATATCTTTATTACATCTTTATTAAAGAAATGGTTGCATAAAATCATAATCCTAAATATCATAATTTCTTTCAACCATTTCTTTATATGAATCATACACACTACTATACTAACAAGCTATATTTCGTAGTATATCCTTCCATTTATAATACTTGAATTCTGATAGCAACCGTCTGTGGTGGAATACTAGCAGTCATAAAATTCTCATGAGTAATCAATACTGTTTGCCCTGGTCTTAGCTGTGACAAGGAAATACGATTCCCCCTTGGCCCTAGAATTTCTGTATTATTATTTACAACAAATCGGATTTGACTTGCAGGATCTAGAGAGCTTCCAGTTAATATCATTTGGTTTCTTTCATCAACTCGTAAGATATTTTCTATTCTGGTTGGATATCTTTTTTCCCCTATCACTGTAATCTGAAATGCTGTTGTTTGTGGTGGATTACTTCTTGTAAAGTTTGGTGAAACTATAACATCTACAAGCATACCACGCTGTAAATCTCTCAGCATAATTCGTTGTCCAAAGCTACCTAATATTCTGGTGCGATCATCTACTAGCAAAACCAGTACTTGCATAAATATCGTTTGATTCCGCTGTGGTACTCCATAGGATATCGTGACTCTTCCTTGATTTCCTCTAAACTCTATGTCTTCAATCAGTGCACGATTTATACTCATACTGCTAGGTCCTTGCGGACGGCATTGGTGACATCTCATAGCAACCTCCTATCATTTTTTGATAGATATTATGTATTATTATATGATAGCTTTCATGAGCGGTGTGCTATTTTAATGAATAGAAACCTAATCTTCTCCTCACAATGAAAAGCGAGCTTTAAAGAAACCCTTATCGAAGGAAAACAAGAAATATTAAGATCCTTATTACAATTGCAAGTACAATAAAGTTTATTCCATAACTTATATTCTTTGTATACTTTAACATACGTAATCTAGTTAAATCTTGAAATTCTTCAGTCGATAAACCCGATGGTATACTATAATATAGCTTTTCTCGTTTCGGATCATAGCTTAAGTTGTCCGGCAAGGGCTGCCCTTCTTTCTTTAAATTAGCAAGTTCCTCGTGTTGCTCTTTCGAGCAATAATCTTTGTGTAAATATCCGAATTCTTCATAAAGAGTAGTTAGCTCTTTACGAATCTCTTTTTCTTGGTCTATTGGATTTGTTTGCATCTTATCTCCTATTCTGGCATATTAACGCCTATGATAATAAACCTAACTGTATGTACAATATAGCAATACAAAATAATCTTAATTAATTTAAGTATAATCTTAACATAAGTTGTACATATGTTCCATAATTTTCTACCTTTCCTAATCTCGCATATCTTCTCTTTACTTAATCTTACTGACTCCTTACTTACTACATTTAACTCTTATACTACTACCTAAAAAAAATCACCACAACATCCTATGCTATGGTGATTGATTCTATAGAATAAAATCCATTAAATAGTAGTATTTAAATTAGGTCTCTTCCTTATATTTCTGCTGCCCTTTATAGTGCTATAACTCTTAAATTATCTTCTAATGATATACCTCAAACTCTGCAATCTGCCCCGCAGCTGCTCCAGAGTTTGCAGTAAAAGTTAACTGCACATATCGAGCTTCAATGTTATCTAACTTAATCTGAACTTCATTCCCTCTATCAGGATCAAAGGTATACTGTTTGGTTGGTACTATTTCTGTAAATGTCTCATTATCACTGCTTATTGATACAGATAAATCCTGTGTTCTCTTTCCCCATATACTCATTGGTGAAAGGCAAATACGTAGCGTATGTATTGTATATCCCTCTTCTAAATCTAACGTAATAATATTAGGGTAACTCTTAGGTTTTCCTTCCCAATAGGATACCCCAGTTGCTATCCCATCTGTTACTTTTCTTGCTGTATAACTTTGAGTAAAACTATCTGAGGTTGCCTTCTTTCCAAGTGCAATATTTTCTCCCGCAGGTATAGTAGCAACATATTCTTCCTTTACAAAATCAGGGTGTTCTATTGCCTCTGTCTGATCTATCGCACCTACCGTTGTTACCTGTGTTTCTATTGTTTCCTTCACCATCGGTTTTTGTTCCGGTAACCGAAGGGTATAGATTAATAGTAAGGCATTAAGAACTACTAACAATAAGATTACCACTCTTTTTTTGTTCATCGTTACACCATTCATGCCACAAATAAGAGAGAGTAAAAGAATCTGTATGTGGCATCCTTTCTTAGATCAATTTTCTTTCACTCTTTACCACATAACAATCCATATGAGATGTTTCTCCAGAAGCTTTTCCAGATGCTTTTCCAGATGCTATTCTAGAGGCTTTCAGATGCTTTTCCAGATGCTTTGCTAGAGGCTTTCAGATGCTTTTCAAAATGCTTTTCAAAAAGCTTACTCAAGTACAATATTCGTTGCTGTCTCTGCATCAACTTCAAATTTCCCTTGCTCCAAACTTGTGATTTTTTCTCCTAGCACATTGATGTTTTTCATAAATACACCATCAATGTTATGCTCTGCATCAAACCCCTTTATTCTTGAAGTACAGTTCTTACCACCTAACACATGTACTCCATCAATCACAACATTTTTGATCGTTCCTCTTTCTTTGGTTGAAGACCAATTGGAGCTTTGTGCAATATTGATATCAATGAGATAAGGCATCTCATCGCCATCGCCACTTCCCATTTGTGCGTTCTCAACAACAATGTTTTTAAAGGTAATCCTACTTACCTCTGCATCGTCAGCATTATGAACGGATATAACAGGTTTATGGAAATTATGAAGTACAGTGATATTCTCAAATGTGATATCAGAAATAAAAGCATTTTCTCGTTTTCCTTTATTCGTTTCATAACCGACCTCCATAGACTGTGCAAAATCCGTCCACAACTGCATGTTATCAAACGTAATGTTCTTTGAGTTATCATCATAATTTTTAATTACTAAAGAATCGTCCCAACTACGAACAAAGCTGTTTTTGACTGTATAATCTTGACAAGACTGCAACGTAATTCCATCTCCATTTGGCCTGGAAGAAATAATTTTTATATTATCTATTATACCGTTTTTCGAATTAAAGGCCTGGCATACCCAAGCATTCGAGTTTAGAACAATTACATCTTTAATTACAATATTTTCACAGTTATCAAACTTTAATGGTATGTAAGCTTCTTTACCTTTCCAACCATTAAACCTAGAACCGTCAATAATCCCTCTACCGCGAACGGTGATATTTTTTGCAAAATTCGCATTCACTATGCCATGAACAACCGCACCGCCAGAAATATAAAGAGTTTGATTATCCTCTAAGATAATATTTTCAATATTCCATTCCCCAGGTCCTATGTATACAACATCCTTATCTTCCTTAGACGGAATATCCTTTTCTATTTCATTTGCGAATAAATGCACTGCTCTTTCTGGTGAATTATTAAACATTACCGTGTATTGGTCTGGTTTCGTTATCGTAAATGTAATGGTATGACCTTCCTTATCAACTACAGGATTAATTTCATAATGCATTGGACTAATACTTGCAGATTCAAGCTCAATATCAGGAACCTTAATTGTTACTTCAACAACACCTTCAAAATCAAAATAAGTTACAGGAGTTCTAGCATTCGGAGGCATGTAGTCACTATACCATTTTCTAGAATGATTCACATTTGTATCATATACATAACAGTCATAACCATTGACCGTAACCAAGGTGTCGGTACAATGAAGTAGTGAAAAATCCTTTGCACTCTCATTTGCAGATACTAAATCCTCCTTGGTAGCGTCACGCAAAGATTTTGGACCTTCATACAAGACTAGCTTAGTTTCCTGAATTGAAATCACTTCTTTTGCAGGTCTTTTCTTATATACTATAATAACAAAAAGACCTATCAGACATACGAATAATACTACAATTGCGAGACCTTCTAACTTTCGAAACTTATGGCTCATATAGCTCCTCCCTTGTCTATGTTTTTTTACTACTTACAACTGTACCAAGTTAATTAATAAGCTTGGTACTACTATAATAACAATAAATAAAATGCTCGTTATTTCACACTAACACCCGTTGTTCAGTTCTACTCGCATAACCGATCTACTTGCAGATTTGATAATGCTGAAATAAGAAATAAGAAAATAGCTCTTTATTTTCACGCTAACATATGGTCCCAATCTGTCTCACTTATTAATGTCTCTGAATCATAATCTGCTTGTAACAATTTTCGCTCGGGTCCTACCGCTAGACTTTTCATTCCTGCCGCTTTTGCCGCTACAACACCAGCATAGGAATCCTCCACAACAAGACATTCTTTAGGAAGTAGTCCTAGTTTATTCGCGGCAATTAAAAATACTTCTGGATCTGGTTTAGATTTTGTCACATCAATTCCACATGCAACTGCATCTATCTCTGGTGCAAGGCCTGTTTTTTCTAATATTATAGGAGTGTTTTTTGATGCTGAACCAACACCTATCTTAATTCCTTTGATCTTTAATAGTTCCAAGGCCTCTTTCACATCCTTTAACACAGCTGAATCATCGAGTGAATCTAACATTTGGACATAGTAGTTATTCTTCCTCTCTGCAAGTTCTTGCTTTTCTTTCTCTGAATAAGTTAGATTCCCTTTTCCTAGTACGATTTCTAAGGATTTCAGTCTACTAATGCCTTTTTGTAATTTGTTGTCCTCTCTGGTGTAATTGTGTATATTTAATTCTCTTGCTAATTTAGTCCATGCTTTAAAATGTAGTTCATCGGTTGAAACCAACACTCCATCTAAATCAAAAATAACTCCTTTAATCATACTATTTTCTCCTTTCCACTGTGTGTGTTTTAAATCATTCTGGTATGAGTGACAGGAAGTAATATTGATTCACTCTTTGAAAAAATCATACTACCAAGTATAAAATATTCATTTCCTAATCTTAGTTACACTACTATCCTTTATAAAACCTCTATACATTTTCAATGTTTAATGGTAAACTTACACTATTAGGTTTAACCTTAAACCTGTTGAAAGGAAGGGATATTTAGTGGCAACTATTAAAGATATCGCTCAGATCGTTGGTGTTAGCTGTACCACCGTTTCTAATGTAATTAATGGAAAGTCAGGTCGTGTATCCGCTGAAACTATTGCAAGAATAAATGACACTATTAAAGAACTTGGCTATGTACCGAATATGTCCGCTCGCTCTTTGGTTTCTAATAATTCCAAAGTAATTGGAATTATCAATCGCTTAATTGTAAATAAACAGGAAAAC
>JAEWHR010000193.1 GCA_023387655.1 Bacillota bacterium | reverse complement strand
AGTTTACCTTAGACCCAAACAGGTGGTAACAAGAGAAAAGGCAGCTAAGGTATTATATTTCTTACGAATCCTAGATAAGGATATTTATGAAGAAACAAATAATTAATTATGTAACCAATATATCTTTGAGAAATCTTTATTAATATTTGCTATAGAAATAGGTAAAGAGTATATGCTAAAAAAGATACTGTGATTTAGTTGTAAGACAGGAACAGAGACAATATTCCAAAGTACTTGTTTTGGATGTTTGATCTGTCCCTGTCTTTTTCTCGTTGTAGATGATTAAGGCTTTAGTAGAAATAAGTAAGAAGTTGATGAAATCAGGTGAGGTATTAGTAAGATAAGAAGAGGCATTAGTAGAAATAGATAGGGCATAAGTAGAATTGGAAGAGGTATTAACTGAAACAGAAAATCATTAATGGTGTTTAATATACTAAGAGAAAATACAGGTAGATAACAAATTATAATAAAATTGACCTTCTATTAAATTCTTCTACTATACCGTATTTAGGTAAGTTTTTTGATAGTTTTGCAATTCCTTAGCATTGATATATATCAGAATTCCCTTCATAATGCACTTGTAAATCAGCACAAGCAAGGAGGAAAAACAGTGAGTGACGTAACAAGAATCAGGAGAAAGGATTCCATTGGCATCAAAATAGCAAAGCATTTCAAAAAATATTATGGACTTTGGCTGTTGGCACTGCCGGGAATTATTATTACCTTAATGTTTGCTTACATACCGATGTCAGGATTGGTTGTTGTTTTTAAAAAGTATAACTTTCAAGATGGTATTTTTGGAAGTCCGTGGGTAGGATTTGAGAATTTTAAATTCTTCTTTGCTAACTTTGAGAAAGCATGGAGAGCAACCAAAAATACAATCTTACTGAATACCTTATATACTATTTGTGGAACAACCGCAGCAGTCGGTCTTGCTATTATGTTTAATGAAATTAGAAATAAGAAGGTACTTAAGATAACTCAGTCCTTATCCATCCTTCCTTATTTTATTTCTTGGGTAGTTGCAGGTGGCATCTTAAAAGCTTTATTAAACTACGATGGAGGTACGATTAATTCATTTTTAGTATCTCTTGGTTTTGACAGAGTGGATTTTTTTAATGATCCTAAGTATTGGCGTATTATATTAACCTTATCAAATATATGGAAGGGTGCAGGATATAGTGCCATCATATATTTCGCGACTATAACAGGATTTGATACCGCATTTTATGAGTCAGCAGAGGTTGATGGGGCGACAACATGGCAAAAAATAAAGTTTATTACAATCCCATTACTTAAACCGACGGTAATCATTCTATTCTTACTATCCGTAGGTAGAATGTTAAGCGGTGACTTGACTATGTTAATGTCCTTGACAAATTTATCTCCAATGTTATTAGAAACAACTGAGATTATTGATTCCTTTGTATATCGTTCTGTTGTAGGAATCGGTGATTTTACCATGGGATCAGCAATTGGCTTGTATCAGTCTGTCTTTGGGTTTGTACTTGTATTATTCTCCAACTGGATGGCAGGCCGATTTGATAAAGAATACAAATTGTTCTAGGAGGGTATAGCATGTCGAAAAGAAAACGATCGAACAAAATAAAATCAAGTGATAGGCTTCTACGAGGAGCATTTTATGCGATAGTAATCTTCTTTGCAGCAGTATGTCTTTACCCTATGTTGCTTGCTGTGGGAGTATCCTTCTCGGATGAAACTTCAGTCATCAAAGAGGGATTTAAGGTAATACCTACAAAGTTTAGCCTTGAAGCGTATAAGCTTGTCTTTAACTCTATGGGTAAGAATCTGTTTAATGCATATAAGATAACGATTTTAGTTACCGTGATTGGTACTGCGTTTTCTGTATTCATCTCTGCAGGTTTTGCATATGCCCTTTCTGTTAAAGAGTTCCGTCCAAAATCTGCACTTAACTTATTTCTTTATATACCAATGATTTTTTCTGCAGGTTTATTACCTTGGTACATCATGTGTACAAAATATTATCATTTAACAGATACATTCGCAGCATTAATTTTACCATGCAGCATGAGTGCATTTAATGTATTTTTACTCCGTAACTTCTTTAAGTCGATTCCGGATGAGATGGCAGAGGCTGCTCGTATGGATGGTGCTAGTTATTTGAAGATATTTTTTACGGTTTATTTCCCCCTTGCGAAGGTTGGGTTGGTAACAGTAGGTTTATTCTACGCAATTTCGTATTGGAATGATTATTATCTGGCTCTGATGTTTGTCAATAAACAAAAGCTCTATCCGCTTCAGTATTATTTATACAATATGCTGTCTAATGTTCAGTTTATGGCAAGTCAGGCAAATCAGTCACTTGGGTATACCATTAATACTCCATTAGAGACAACAAAAATGGCGGTTATCTGTATTACCATCGGACCTATTATTTGTTTATATCCATTTGCACAGAAATATTTTACAAAAGGCGTTATTGTTGGGGCTGTAAAAGGCTAAATTATCACGGAATTAAAGGTTCACAGCTAGGTGAATTTTTAATATAATAATGTTTAGGAGGACATGTTATGAGAATGATGAAACGTATCGCTGCGGGATTATTAGCAGCAACACTTGCTGTTTCGATGGTTGGTTGTGGTTCAGGGAAGAAGTCTGAACCAGATACTTCGAAAGATGTGGCAAATGAGGGGACTACAGGAAATAAGAGTGACAATCCGTTACGTCCGGAGAAACTTGATACCATTAAGGTGATTTTATTTGGGGAAGAATCACCAAGAATGGCAGAATTAATGGAAAATGAGTTCCAGCAGATTTTCATTGATGAAATTAACACAAAAGTTGAGTTAATGTACTTACCATGGTCTGAGAATGGTACCGGTGGTAAGGTAGACTTAATGATTGCTTCCGGTCAGGAATTTGACGCTTGTATTGTAGATCCACGTTGGGCTGCCTCCAGTGTTAGTAAGGGATACTTACAAGACTTATCAGATGTCATTGATACTTATCTTCCGGATTGGCATAAGAACATGAACGAGGTTGCGTTTGATGCTTATCGTTATGGTGATGGAGTCTATGCCATTCCAATCGGTAATAAACCAACTGCTGGTGTTTTCAATACAGTTTGCGTAAGACAAGATATTATGGAAGATATCGGTATGAGTGATATTGCCTCCATTGAAGATTTAAAGGAATATGCAAAGCAGGCAAAAGAAAAATACGGTCTCTATGCAACTTATGATTTAGCTTCTGCAGAATATATTATTCGTGGATTAAGCGATCGTAATATTACACCATTAACTGCTGAAATATGGGTAGATCAGGATACGAAAGAATTAGTAAACTTTGTAGAGACTGAAGAGTTTGAAAAGGCTGTACGTTTGTACAATGAATGGTATAAAGAAGGCTTAATACCAAAGGATATGTTGACTAACACTGTAACATTACCATTCCAGAGTGGATTAACTTCATTCTTTAGAGGTACTTGTGGAACAACTGTTATTGAAAATGAGCCAAGTTTAAAGCAGGTTGTACCAGATGCTTCTACAAAAGAATACTATTTAAATCCTGAAAAGCCAATTTACAAGGGAACCTATGAAAGTACAGCATTCCAAGTTCCTGTAACTTCAAAGAAGGCTGACCGAGTAGCTATGTTTGTTAACCTTTTACAGAAGAATACAGAACTTGCAGATGCATTTATTTATGGTATCAAAGGTGTTGACTACGATGTAGTAGACAGCAAGATTGTAACAAAAAATACACAGGAATTATTCTATCAATGGATGGTGTTTAATGTAAATATCTCTACCTTTGATGAAAGATTCCCAAATGACTTTATTGAGACTTACCGCAACTGGGATAATGAAGCAATTCCAAGTTGTAGCTTTGGTTTCTCTATTGATTATGATCCAGTTAAAACAGAAAAAGCGCAGATTGAAAGTATCTGGGGAGAGTTAGCAAATCCTATGTTATCTGGTATCAAAGATTACGATACTGGTATTGAGCAGCTTAGAAAAGAGTTGAATGTTGCTGGATGGGATACTTATTTTGCAGAAATCCAAAGACAGTGGGACGAGTTTCTAGCGAAGTAATGAATATATTATAAATAAATAGAAATATGCGGGAATCTCCATTGCGATATTCCCGCATTCTTTGTATGATAAGTATATAGAAATTCTAGCTTTCTAAGAGTAAGAGCTTCTATGTTACATACAGACAAGCATTAGAAATGGTTGGAGGTCAACAAAGATGAGACAAGAATATTGTAATCCAGTACAACGAGGCTTTTTTCCAGATCCGTCCGTCATTCGTGTTGGAGACGATTATTACATGGTAAATTCCTCTTTTCAGTATTTCCCAGCGATACCGATATCCCATTCTAAGGATATGGTTCATTGGCGCATTATTGGGCATGCGATAACGAACCCAGAATATCTTCCATTAGAGGATATAAAAGATTCCCACGGGATCTGGGCACCAGATATTTCGTACCATGATGGTACCTTTTACATTTATGCTACACTTCGTTTAAATGGGGATGGTACTAGAGGAAATGATGTACTTCGTAGACAGCTTTTAGTAACTTCAAAAACTCCTGAAGGACCTTATTCCGCCCCTACATGGCTTGAAGTAGATGCAATTGACCCATCTCATTTCATTGATGATGACGGAAAACACTATATGGTAATAGCAAAAGCAGCAACGGTTATTCCATTAAGTGACGATGGAAAACATGTGATTGGAGAACCTGTTTCCGCATGGGCAGGGACTGGTGAGCGTTGTCCAGAAGGACCTCACATTATGAAAAAGGATGGATACTATTATGCTATCGTAGCAGAGGGTGGAACTGGATATGGTCACGGTATTAATGTGGCACGTTCTAAAAATCTTTATGGTCCTTATGAGGAGTGTCCATATAACCCAGTACTACGTCAGTTTAAGGAGGATTCTCCAATACAACGTACTGGTCATGGAAAACTAGTTCAGACACAAAATGATGATTGGTGGATGTATTATTTGCTTGGCAGACCAAATCAAGGGAGATATACCACCGTTGGTAGAGAATCCGGACTAGACCCAGTTACCTGGACAGAGGATGGATGGTTTATAGTTAACGAAGGAAAAGGACCAAGTGAGAGACAAATAGCACCAGATCTTCCGACCTGTGTTTTTGAGAGAAATCTGAAAGATGATTTTGAGGAAGAAAAGCTTAATTTAGAGTGGGAATTCGTTAGAAATCCTGACTATGGTAGCTGTTCTTTAACAGAGAGACCAGGGTATTTTCGTATCTGGACGAGAGATGGTAAATTAGAGGAGATCCGCGCTAAGAATACCCTAGTTCGTAGAGAGCAGGAGCTTTCCTATGAAGCAGAAACAAAATTAGAATTCTACCCAAGTAAAGATGGGGAACAGGCAGGATTAACTTGTTATTATAGTACCGCTACTTATGCGAGATTTTCTCTTTGTTATGAAAGTGGAAGGAAACTCCAGCTTGTGATTAACCGAAATCATGGAGAAGAATTAATAGCAGAAATTCC
>JAEWHR010000176.1 GCA_023387655.1 Bacillota bacterium | reverse complement strand
AATATAAATTCAGATCTAGCAAATGAATGATTACTGGACAGTAACTGCAAAAAAAGAGGTTAAGAATATTCCAGTTGACTATCCGGATCAATTAAATAACAATTTGTTCCGATATGAGAGGTTACTTTTTGATTTTGTAATTGCAAACAGGAAAATGGACTTTTCTGTAAGTTGCAATATAGCTGCAATATACATAAAGAAGAAACTATGAATAATAGCTATGTGAAAGAAGAAATGGAGTGTTTGTTCAAGGAAATACAAACGCAGCTTATTCATGAATAGTAAATAAAGTTTTTTGCTGCCCCCCCCTTAAACTAAGCAGTATGAAGGGGGTATGCCTTTATTAGAATAAACTACATACATCTATATAACGCTTGAGTGCAATAATAATAATAATAATAATAATAATAATAATAATAATGTTCCTCACTTAATTAATAAACCGTTTTGTGGTTTCAGTTAAATACTCATCCAACATTACTATAAATGATTTGTAATGTTACCCATTAAATGGTATATTGGAATTATATGCGATGGGAATAATAGGAAATATATTATTGAGTTATAACAATGCATAAAAAGATGGTATAATTCATTACCACTAAATTTCCTGTATTGAAGATTTGGTGCGGAAAGGGATATTATGAAAAAAATAAATGTAGTTGTGATTTATAGTAATGCAAGAAAAGAAAGCACATATAGCAGTGTTCAGATATTTAAAAATGCTATTTCAAATGAATTTAATGTAATTTTTAAGGAATTTTTCTTACCTGCAGATATGCCACATCTATGCTTATTCTGTTTTTCTTGCTTTCAAAATGGTGAAAATACCTGTCCCCACTCCAAATCTGTACAACCTATAGTCAACGCAATATTAGAAGCAGACGGATTGATAATTTCAAGTCCTGTTTATTCTTGTGATGCAAGTTGTTCTATAAAGAGTTTGTTTGATCATATGTGTTATTTGTGGATTTCACATAGGCCGAAAGAAAATATGTTCAATAAAGTTGTAATGGTTATCTCTACCACAGCAGGTATAGGGATAAAATCAAGTATAAAAACACTGAAAAAAAGTCCTCGTTATTGGGGGGCCAAAAGAATTTATAGCAATGGAATTACAATCAGAGCATGTCAATGGTGTGACGTGTCTTCTAAACTCAAAACTAAAATAACTAGGGACCTTACCAATAAAGCTAAGAAATTTACTAAAGCTATTACACATATAGATACTTTGAAATCTCCCTTATATACAAGATTCTTGTTTTCGGTTATGGGGAAAATGATAGCTAATTATGACCCTAATGGATTACTACATAAAGATATGGAATATTGGAAGGAAAAAGGGTGGTTTGGCAAAACCAGACCGTTTTAATATATTTCATTTAATACAGACTGAAAGCAAAGTCTAATGTCAAATATGGAATACGATAGGATACTATATCAAGCACAGACCCAAGGGAGGGAGGTTTTAATGAAACTTATTGAATATCTACAGAGCTTAATTAATAACAAAATGTCATTAGCAGAAATGGTTGATGCATTTGAAAAAATGTGCCTCATACCGATTAACTCACAAGAGGAACTGAAGTTATTTGAAGTGGGAACTTATAGTTTTACCGGGCAACCATTGTGTCACCTCTCATTAGTTAGACAATTCCCAAATCATAAAGATGAATATTATCAAGTACATTTAGATGTTTTATATCTGCCTTCTGAATTAAATCAAGATTTCATGGTTTGTGTGTGGGAAGATTGTATAGATCAAGAATTCTTCTCTTATATAAGAGAACATGAAGTTTATCGTTCACTGTCTAATGAAAAGATATTCAAATATAATATCTACATCGATGAAACATAAATATAATTTTCAAGCATTACTCTAATTGTAGGTGTATCGCCAATTCAGCCTAAGAGTCGCGGAAATGTATAATTACAATCTAGTGATCCATTAAAAATTGAGCTTGGTGATGAAGAGTTTTTGGATAACATTGATGATTTGCGGTTATTAATGGATACTTTTACTAATTATATTAAGAATATAGCAATCAAGCTTAGTGAGATAGACCCTCAGTATCAATTGTTGTCTCCGACAATGAATATCATTAAGAATCCTATACAACTTGAAGCTTTTATTAGGCAAAACCTTAGCTTAACTTTCCACGAAGAGAGTACGCTCAGAATGTCAAATTCCGAAGCAGATGGTGTGACGAATTTCAAGGGAGAAGTATTTGGGGTAGAAAATTTAATCGTAGCCGATAATTCTATTATTCCATTTACCGCGGATGGTAACACCTCTGCACCAGCTTACCTTATCGGATTTACCATTGCAAATCGGTTGCTATTCGAAGAGGAATGCAAAAGAAGAAAAAATAAAAACTAGGTAGGATGGAAAAGTGAAATAATAAGATTTGAAGTGAGTTGTTACATATATAGTAAAATCATAATGGTTGGAACGGTTAGGGCCCCCTCGTGAGAGAGGGGGTGAGGCGATGAATAATGTTACATACACTGAATTATTTCAGTTTGTTATTATGTTATGTACAATCATAGCTCTCGTCAGAAGCAATAATAGACGAAAAAAAATAACCGCCCCTAGTAAGTCCGGTTATTTTTTAAGCTAACCAATTTACGAGGGGTATAATCTAGTACCACCTCTTTATAAAAATTATAGCATAGCTCAGATATATTTACAAGTATTAACATTATAGGAATGATGACGTAGGATATATTCTACCATAATTTATCTTAACGTGATTACAAGTAGTTGCTAATTTGAGATATGTTTCATAATTGTATGATTTTTTGTTTATATTGTCTAGAACAATTACTAAAAGTTATTACTCACTTACAGGTGTTGTTTTACGATTTTATAAAATGGTATCAATGGCTTTGTTTATATGATTTACTTTTAGAACATTTATTTTATGAACATGACATACAGTTGTCCGCTCAATATATTATAATCAAATAAAATTAAAAAATTCAATGGAGGTATACCGAAGATGCATAGATCAATGATGCAGATATATGTTAGAGGCAGCGACAAAGCAGTAGAATTATATCAAAAAGCCTTTGATGCTAAGTTAGTGGCAAGTTATCCTCACTCTGATGGAACTTTTATGCACGCCGAACTAAATGTGTACGGACAGATATTGGCAGTATCAGAGGCACTTAAGGACGAAGAACAAATTACAGGCACCACTATGCAATTTTGCTTTCATTTTAGGAAAGGCAAAGAAGAGTTGGTTCTTAGAGCATATAATGTACTCAAGGATGGCGCTAAGATTCTTTATCCATTAAGCTCTTGTGATTACAGTGAGTTAATGGTTGATCTAATCGACATATACGGGGTTCGTTGGTGTATATTTGTGTAGGAGTTCTTTGTAGCATAAGTAAAATGCAAAGTTGTAAATTCCATATTGTAGATTTTTTTAATATCCCATT
>JAEWHR010000169.1 GCA_023387655.1 Bacillota bacterium | reverse complement strand
TCTTTATGGACAGAATCAAACATTACAATGCTTTCGTTGGTATACCTAGAACCCGAGGTATTCGAATCCAATTTGCTTCCTACAAAATTTGAAAGTAACCCCCGACCTCCCAAATAACATATTATTAAACTTGCTGCAACTACTGTACCCCATGCTCCTATGTACTTTATGCTCTTTCTTTTGTTCTTCTCTTGTTTCACTTTTTGTGCTTGTTTTTCTTGCTCTATTAAGGATATATTCTTTTCCTTTGTACTTAGGCAATCATTCTCATGAAGCGTTGTTTCTTTCTTTACCTCAATAGCCCTTAAGGTTGACTGAATTAATTCCTCACTAACCAAAATATCCTCAAGGTCTAACGATTCGTCCAATTGTTTTTTTAACGAATCAAAGAAAGGGTCTGATATTACATCAGATTGATCCATAGTATTATTTTCTTTTCTCATCTTCTTTTTCATACTATATCCTCCCTTCCATGAGTTCTTTTAGTTTTTCTTTTGCACGTGCCAAGCGACTTTTTACAGTACCTACAGGTAGTTCTAGAGCTTTTGCCGTTTCATCCATACTTAGCTCTTCATAATACACACAAAGGATAACTAAACGGTAATGTTCCGGCAACGCCATGACAGCTTCCTTTACAGTATGTATTGTTTCTTCTCGCTCCACTGCATCAAACTCACTCTCTGATACAATGGAGTCTTCTATAAATTCCTCCATCGGAACCATTTTTCTATGGTAAGCACTCTTTAGGTAATCTTTGCATGTATTAATTGTAATTCTTATAATCCATGTTTTAATGCTGCTATTCCCTTGAAATGTATGTAGATGATTATTTACTTTAATAAATACATCTTGAAAGATATCCTCTGCTATGTGAAGATCTTTCACATACAAATACGCCGTTCGAAGCACATCATTACCGTAGGTTCTCATGAGTTCTTCTATCTCATAGCCATTCTCGGTCCGCATCCTGCCTTCCCCCCATACAATATTTTTACGAAGCCTCCCCCGCAAATCTATTCTATAGTATAACTTATAAGAAGCTGCGAAGCAACTTCTTATAATAGATGCGTTTCTATCTTAACATAGCGCTACGATTTACAATCTGAGTGTTATATAAAAATAAAATGTCCTGGTTTGTAAACTCTACAACTTCACCTAGATACTGTGTAGCAACAAAACGAAGATCAATTAATGTAATCTTTTCGTACGCTTCCAAAAGTAATGGTGCCAGGCTGCTTGTAAAAGAGTCTCCAAAGATAATGAGCTCTTTGCCGTTTTTAATCTCAGGATTTTCAATTGTCACTAAAGGATTCGGACCAGATAAAAAGATGTTATACCATACATCAGTAGTTAAAGCATCCATAAAATAAACACCAGTTTGCTCTGCTACCTCATATACAGAAACTAATGCATTTTGGGTATAATCATTGGTTAAATAGGTTAAAGTCTCTGGTTCTGCTTCAATGCCATACCCCTTATATACCCCATAATATCCATCGACAATATTTTCTTTAAAGCTCTTGGTATCGATCTTAAAATCCATAGCTTTACCAAGCTTATCTACTACTGGGAATAAATTCTCCTGTTTCCAATGCAAGTCTGTTTTGTAATAATCCTGGATACTTAGAGTATCAAATAGATCAATATATTCCATTCCCTTTACTTCTTCTTTAAGGATAGAAAGCATAGATTCGTAATTTTCTTTCGGATAAACATCATTATCTACAAAATAACTTTTATCTGGTACAATGGAATAATATTTTTTCATCTCCTCATTTAGATATAAACTTGATATTTCATTCAGCTTTTTACTCATCTGGTGAGAGTAATTTTCCTCATACTTATCCATGGCCAATATATAATAATCTCCTGCTGTAAACAATCCGTTTTCTCCAACTTCACTAACAACGAAAGGTTCTTCCTTTTTATCATTTCCTTTTTTTATATACACTGACAAACCTATTAAAAGGCATAATAAGCAAACAAGCGATAATCCCAAGATGCCCTTTTTCCTCATACGTATTTCCTCCAAGTTATTTTCATTATTCTACGTTTCTATCAATTAGACGATATTAGTTTACATTAGTTCCAAAAAATCATTCCAACGATTGAACCCGAACTATTTCGTTGAATTAATCATAAGATTCTTGACTCCAGAAAAAAGCTCTATATCTAGTACGGAAGTATGATTGATATCAATCATACCCCGAGACTTGACATAGAGCTCAACAAAAGAACACCGATTTTATAAACTGAAATGTTTAGATTTCAATTTATTAAAGTTAGAGTTCCTTTTTATTTAATTTCATTATTCATGACCAAACTCAGAAAGTTTTAATCCTTTATTACGATCAAGTACCGTATTGATACTCCAAGCATGAACAAAGAGGAGGAGAGGATTTCCCTTCATATTCTTGATGCGTTTTGTATCCGAAGTAACACTTAAACTTGATACATCAATGTCTTTATTTACTACCCAACGGATATACTCATATGGAAGTTGTTCCATACGGATTTCAACGCCGTATTCCGTCTCAAGACGGAATTTTAGAACATCAAATTGAAGAACTCCTACAACACCTACGATGATTTCCTCCATACCGGTATTGAATTCTTGAAAGATCTGAATAGCACCTTCTTGTGCTATTTGTGTAATACCCTTAATAAACTGCTTTCTCTTCATGGTATCAACCTGACGAATTTTAGCAAAATGCTCTGGTGCAAAGGTTGGTATTCCTTCATACTCAAACTTTTGTCCAGGCGTACATAAGGTATCACCAATAGAGAAAATACCAGGGTCGAATACACCAATGATATCACCTGCATAGGCTTCTTCTAGAATTTTTCTCTCTTGAGCCATTAACTGCTGTGGCTGTGAAAGTCTTAGTTTCTTTCCACCCTGCACATGATAGACTTCTTCACTTGCATTGAACTTACCAGAACAAATACGCATGAATGCGATACGATCACGGTGTGCTTTATTCATATTTGCCTGAATTTTAAATACAAATGCTGAGAAATCGTTCGTTAGCGGATCAATTACTCCCGTATTTGAAACTCTCGGAAGTGGAGATGACGTCATTGCTAAAAAGTGCTTTAAAAATGTCTCTACACCAAAATTCGTTAATGCTGACCCAAAAAATACTGGGCTTAACTCGCCATTATCCACTAACTCTTGATCAAACTCTGCACTCGCTCCATCTAATAACTCAATCTCCTCGGAAAGAATATCATGACGGTCTTTTCCGATTAAATCATCCAGACTAGGATCACCTATGGTAGCTTCTACTGTCTGCACTTCTTTCATACCATTATTAGCAGCAAAGAATCTACTAATGGTCTGAGTGCTTCTGTCATAAACACCTTTAAACTCTTTACCAGAACCAATTGGCCAATTCACAGGACAAGTCTTAATTCCAAGAACCGTTTCGATTTCATCTAGTAATTCGAATGTATCTCTTGCTTCGCGGTCCATCTTATTAATAAAGGTAAAAATAGGAATGTGTCTCATTACACATACCTTAAATAGTTTTTTCGTCTGATTCTCAACACCCTTAGAAGCATCAATTACCATGACAGCAGAGTCTGCTGCCATTAAAGTTCGATACGTATCTTCAGAGAAATCCTGATGTCCTGGTGTATCAAGGATGTTAATACAATAATCACCATAATTAAACTGCATTACTGAGGAGGTAACGGAAATACCACGCTCCTTCTCGATTTCCATCCAGTCCGACACCGCATGTTTTGCTGTTTTCTTTCCCTTAACAGATCCCGCCAGATTAATGGCACCTCCGTATAGAAGTAATTTTTCTGTTAGTGTCGTTTTACCAGCATCCGGGTGAGAAATGATTGCAAACGTTCTTCTCTTCTTTATTTCCTTAGCATGATTTGTCACAGCTAGTCCTCCATCCAATGATTACAGCATTCTATTTTAATTGTAATTTTCGAACAATTTTTACAAAACCACTTAATCATATAATGTTTTCCTATGATTTGTCAAGGGTCTTGCTTGTTTTAGGATGGATTTCTTGCTTGTTTCAAGGATGGATTTTTCTGTTTAATGCTTTGTTACTGAGATTGTTATCTCTTCATATAATTTTTCTCTTTTAAGAAACATCTCTTAATCATCAAGACGATTCTTTTTATAAACCTGGATAAAGATTGCAACGCAAACCCCCAGATTCCCTAGCATAATTAAGATGACTTCTAAAGTCAGAGGCTTTGATATATTTGTAGTTTTCACTACCACGAAATCCTTTTCTCCTAATTGCAGATTTAGTCTTGGTAAGGAATATCGATTTCCTTCTATTTTGCTAACTTCATTTATAAAAAGTACTTGCATACTATTCTCCCCTTATTTTTTCATACTATATTTTACTATATTTTACTCTCCTAATAATGTCAATTAAAAACCCTAATCAATTACAAATACAACAAAAAAAGCAC
>JAEWHR010000143.1 GCA_023387655.1 Bacillota bacterium | reverse complement strand
TACTTAAATTACATCACTACTTTTTTGAACAGCATTTCCCTATCGTTTATTACCAGGAAGCTTTCATTGCATCTTGTTTCTTGCGACTTAGAATACCCTTAATTCATCTTAAAATCACAAAGAAATCCCTTTTTAGAATAGACTGTTTTAAGAGGGCTATAATTAGGAATATTATTTCCCATCAAATATAATTCATTTAGATTAATCAACCCCTTAAGGGATGTAATATTCTTGATTTTATTATCCTTTAGATAGAGTTTTTCCAGAAGCGAGAGATTAGCTAAAGGCTTTACATCCGAAATTAGATTTCCATTCATTGATAATACCCTAAGTTTTTTCAAAGTTGATAATACACTAATATTACCGATGTTATTTCTTTGTATATATAAAGTATCCAGTCCACTCATACTTTTTAATGAAGCAATCGATATAATCTTATTATTTGATAAATCCAAATATTTTAGATTAGTTAAAGTCTTTAACCCTGTAATACTACTGATTTTATTATTATCCAATGTCAAATACTTAAGGTTTTTCATGCTTTTAAGGCTATCTATCGTTTGGATACTATTTTGTCCACACTCTAACAATTCTAATTTTGTCAGTTTTTTTAACGCTGTAATATTTTTAATTTTATTCTCACGTATATATAGCTCTCGCAAATTTGTTAAAGTAGTTAACGAACTAATCGATGATATCTGATTACCATTCAGAGATAGAACCTCTAGATTAGTTAATTTTTTTAGAGCATTGATATCAGATATTATATTACGCTGTAGATATAATACTCGCAGTTTTGTTAGTTTTCCAATCGCTGTTATATCCTTTAACTCAAGTTGTCCTGCATCCAAATACTCAAGATTAGTAAGCTTACTAATATCCTTTAAACTTTTTACTCCCTTAGGCAGTTTTAAACGATATATGCTTCGTAGCTCTTCCGCCGTTACTTTGCCCAATACTTTTCCTAGTTTCTTTCTAACAGCCTGTTCTACAACATCATCAGTAAAGGTTATATATTTACTGCTCTCCGTTGGTAAAGTATCGTAAGTTTTCATTTCTGTGATTATTGTATCCCAGGCATTTAAATGATACTTCTTACCAGTCGTATCATTATAATCTGGGATATTTCCAAGGCTCCAAAGTGAAACACCACCAAGCTTATAGGACTTAGCCAACTCTATCTTAGCTCTAATACTAGTGCTGTCTTCATAGAGAATAACATTCCAAGATTTATCAGAGGAATTATAATACTGTATGTATGGACTCTGTAATTCATTGTTATATCCATAGCCTAAATTTATACCTAAACCATCCGTATTATCAACACGTGCTTTTATTGATTTATATAACGGGGTAATTCTATCTCCACGACTTAGTGTTGTATCAGATAGCTCTTTCCATCCATTTTCATTCTTTACATCAAACTGCCACTGTGCAGCATCAAATGCAATCTGTAACCAAACTTTAGAAAGTTGTGAGTTATCAGAAGCCGCATTTTTTAAATCATTTAAAGCCCTCCTTACCATTCCTATTGGTGCTAGACTATGAATTGGATCCAAAGTATTATAGCCAGTATACTGCTCTATCTGATTTTTTTGTAATTTTTTTGTTGGTTCATAGTCATGAGCCATGACAATTACACGGTCTGCAATATTAAGAATAGCAGAAAAATCATAACCATCATAATATATTGCGGGATTCACTGCTACATACAGTTTTTTCCCTAAGACATCTAATTCTTTCTTTAGCTCCTCTAGAAACTGAATATAATAAGCACTTATTGTCTTTCCATTATATAAAATCGAAGAACCATTACCATCTGTATTGCGAAGTCCTTCAAAATCTATTACTACACCATCATAAAAGATATTCTTCCCCTGAGAAACATCCTGCTTCAAAACATCTACTATCGCTAATAGCATACTTGAACGCTCATTCGTATATGGCAACAACTTTATACAATCGTCATCATCCATATAAATATTCAATTGTATGGATTTTCCTTGACTTTTTGCATATTCTAGCGGCTCAAGATAATCTTTTGGATAATAGAATCCATAGTTACCATTCTTTCCTTTAACAGTGTTTAAAGAACTGGAATCTTTGGCATCAATTCTACTCCAAGCAAAACTTATAGAATCTAATTCATCTATGTATTTCTTGATTTGATCGGAATAGACTGCATTCGACGGATAAAAAGCATGAAATTCACCACTTTTTTTGCTAACTGCCTTCACATAGTTTTTATCAGAAGAGCTATCAACCAAAGTACTTTCTTCTGCCTGTACAGGCAGAGACTGTATGAAATGAATCATTATAATTAAGAAACAAATATATAATTTTATTAATCGTTTCAAGGTCATATCCTTATTAGCATGGCTATTACAGTATCTGTTATGAGTGATGTCACTCTTTTTCATAAAATAACTCTTTTTTATAGAATCATTCTTTATTATGAAATCACTCTTTTTTATAGAATCATTCTTTATTATAAAATCACTCTTTTTTATAAAATAACTCTTATTCATGAAATCATTCTTATTCATAAAATCTTTCTTATTCATGAAAGCACTCTTCTTCATAAATTCCTCCTCTTGAAAACCAATTCTAAGCATCCCAATTATGAAATCCAAAGAGTTTTTGTTGTCAGATAAATAGTAAAATTAATGCGATTATTATCGTTACTATTCCGCTAAAACGTGCAAGGAATAAAGCTGTGTCTGATGGTTCAGCGTTTTTATACCTCCAACCATAATTTAAATACCACGTAGAATATGGTGAAACAACATGCCAAATACCTATGATTAAAAGGATAATAATTAATAGAAAACTTTTTTGTGTATTCGATGATTCATATTTCGATGAGAGTACATCGACTAAAACGTCACCAGATACATATTTTGCTTCATTATAATCATCACTAAAGCCACCAGATCCAAAGTTACCCTGTTGTGACCACCAGTATGTTGAATTATCGGGATATGTAATTTCATATCTGGATCCACTTACCTGATATTTATATACTTCATCGTAATGAGAAATTGTATGATTCACTGTATCTACAATAAATTCTTCCTCTCCATAGGTCACCGTATATATACTTCCTTTTCCACACGCCGATAATAACAGAATCATGGTTATCATCGTTAATAAGATTTTTTTCATGCTACCTCCAGCGAATTAAATAATATCTATTTTTAGAATACTATAATTTCTTTATAATTGATAGTTAATATTGTTAAGTATGTATGCATGTATTATGTGTGGACAATTATTATCTAGTTATTCTCTTTCTATAGTTAATTTCATCTTTATCTCTTGATACCTCTGTATATCCAAATTTTTTATATAGATATTGATTTCCTACACTAAAAACTGGTGTAGACAGTTGCCATTCAAAAATATCGTTATGTTTTTCTTCGATAATCTCCATCGTTTTATACCCGTAACCATTCCCTTGATACTCGGGTTTTATAACAAAATCCTCAAAACGCATTGTGGTATTATTGACAGGTATAAGAAATAAAGCCCCTATAATTTTATCTTTTAATATTATCTTATACGCAATAAATTTTTTAATGATGTAAATCTCAGATTCGACATTATCATACCCAGGTGGTCCTCCTTTTCTTCCCAGATAGGTAAAGATTTCTTTATTATATGCTGCAACTTTAATCTCAGTAATGATACCAGCATCCTCAATATTCGCAAGCTCAACTCTCAACATTTTCTTCATCTCCTTTTTGTATCTTAAGTATAAAGCATATCCCATAAAATGGTAGACTGTATTTTTACAATATGATATTATACAATCAATAGAGATTAAAAAATATTATTTTCTTAGAACAATTGGTTCTTATTCTATGTGATCTCAATTTCTATAATCCTTAGAATCCTGATGTATCTAAGAAAATCAAACTAACTTACGGTCAGACTATATACAATGAAAACCAATTATTTTAATATATTACAATTCTATTCAATAAACTAAATCCTATCCAGTGATTTAAATTCAAACTAATGCACTTCAATTCTAACCGATGAACTTCAATAATATCAAATGAACTTCAATTCTAACCGATGAACTCCAATTACATCATTAAAAACAAACTTTATTTATCATAATAAACTACTCCATCAATCTAAAATACAAAAAACTACCAACAATTTAATATTGATAGTTTAAATTACAACCTTAATTATAAATAATAATAGGATCATCCTATTATCTTAGATACTAAATTTCCATACCAATAGATACTTGTGTTTCCCTATCAAACATAAAGCCAGCCTTCTTATAAACAGAGTAAGCCCTAATATTAGTACTCCACATCTCTAATTTGCAGTAATCATAACCCATTTCAATTAATTTATTAATAGAACGATTTACAAGTTCTTGACCTATGCTACTTTTCCTGTATTCTTTTTTCACAAAAAGATCATCACACCAAGCATATTCTTGCCCTTGTTCATTCAATTTTCTGACCATAATGATGTTCCCAATAAGTTTATTTTCTTGAAATGCAGACAATGAAAGCCATTTCTCACCATTTCTAATTTTGATTAAATCTTCTAGTTCGTAACCATTTCGGAACACTTTGTGCTGTTCTCTCATAAGTTCATTTATCTGGCTATCATTTAATTCTAAATAATGAAAGTTTACACCATAAATATCAGTTGTTGGGTGTTTTTCTTTCAATGGTTTTTTTAAAACATACATCCCTTCATCATGCATAAAACCTTCTATCGTACTGAAATAATTTATCTTATCCCTTGCATCTGCGAAAGCACAATGATAAATTCTTGTCTTTATGTAACTATTCTCTATCTTTGCTTCTCTTCCAAGCCTAATCAATTCATTCATAAGACTAAGTTTTATTTCATCTGCGTTCTCTTTTACACAGTAATCAACATCGATAAATATATTTAGCCTTGGATCACTAATATCTGAATCGAGAAATGGAGCAAATACTGCTACTGCTAATTCCTTATCTTGTCTATCTGTTACATTTACTATACCTTTTTCTTTATTATAAATAAATTTAAACATATCCCTCCTTTTATTGTTGAGTATTTTTAATTCAAATCGCTCTTTACCACAATAAGGTATTAAGAATTGTTCAAGATCTTCAATGGAAAGTCCTATTAGCAAGGGGTTTACCACTCCTGCTAAAGTCCCCCTTATCAATCAAAAGTAGTCCATCTCCACTAATACCATAATGCATAAATTACAATATTGAATTTTCTAATTAATGTATTTGTATCTATAGATACCAACCCCTTTGTTAAATGAAATATTATAAGTTATTCTTTAATATTCTATTAACATTCGATAACTATATATCATATAATATCTTAAAATTTCTCTATTTAGGAAGCAAAATGTTTGATTATTATAACCAATACGTTAATAGTCCTAACAATAATGGAAAACGACCTTATCGTACAATTCAATCGAAGCCAATAACAGATTATGGTCCAACACCGTTTGCAGTTGATATAAAGAAGTCTACACTAAATAATAATACTTTTCGCACTGCTTTGTGGACAGGAAATCATTTGCAACTTACTTTAATGGAAATCCCTGTTGGAGAAGATATCGGACTAGAGGTTCACCCTGATGACGATCAATTCCTAAGAATTGAATCAGGTCATGGAGTATTACAAATGGGAGATAGAAAAGATCATCTGTACATGCAACAACCCGTTTTTGATGATTATGCAATTTTTGTTCCTGCAGGAACCTGGCATAATTTAACTAATACAGGAAACGAACCAATAAAGCTCTATTCCATTTATGCTCCTCCACATCATCCAAGAGGAACTGTCCATCAAACAAAAGCTATTGCAGAATCTATGGAAAACCAACACTAATTTTCAACCACCAGTCCAAAAAAGACTGGTGGTTTTAAAAGTTCATTCTTTCCACTCTTCTTTTGAAAGCCGATATTCATAAGAAGAATATTTTTTTTGAAGGCCCTCTGAATAGTATGTACCTTCCTGCTGTAACACAAATCCACACTTTTCAATCAAGCCCTTTGATGGAATATTTTCCTGAATGCAACACGCCCAAACATAAAAAATATCTTGATTAAATAAATAATCAAGTACCGTATGTATGGCTTCTGACATAATACCACGTCTATGATAATCACAGTTTAATGCAAAGCCAAGTTCTCTGGTATCCTCTCGCCCTTCCTCTGAATCCTCATCAATAGAAATGTGTCCAATTACTTTACCACTCTCTTGCCAAACAATTGCTAATTTCTTATTCTGTTGTATCCACTTAGAAAGGATCTTTGCAGATTGTTCTATCGATTTATGTGCTGGCCACCCCGCCATCTCACCAACGCCATCTTGGCTACAATATTCAAAAACGTCATTTAGATCCTGCACTTTGAAAGTACGTAAAATTAAACGCTCTGTTACTATATTCATAATTTATCTCCTTCGTAATATTTTAATAAATTCCTGGGTCAAATCTTTAAAACTATTAATTCTTTATTTGAATCATTATGTAAGTATTTTTTCTAAACACCCCTGTTTCCCACATCTTTTCAAAATCGCTAGTACCAATCATTCGATTATAATATTCATTTACAGTGTTTTCCTTATATTTCAGTGACTCAGCCGCATAAATATTTTCCTCGTCGTATCCTACAATTGGTAGATAATGATAATAATCTTCATTTGGTGAAGTTCGTACAAATACAATGACAGGTGTTCCTTTGCTAATTTCGTGTTTCAATTGCATTATTGTGCCATTTGATAGCTTTGCAGAGTATCCCTTTTTATCAAGAAATTCAACTAAATTCACCGGTGGAACCGTACCGTCATTGTTCTTATTTGAAATATCATTATACAATGCTATACCATCAGCATCTTCTCCAAGACTTCTTAATACATAAGCAGAGGCAAAACCTGAACATTCATAATGTGGCTGATAATCAATATAATTCTTTGTTGTTATCATATATTGTTTCGGAGTGCTCAGCAATATGTACAGATTAAGTGCAACAAATATACCAATTAAAACAGCAACACAAATAACTACACATAAAGTAATTCTTTTCTTTAAAGACATTTTTGTTTTCATATGATTAGATTCTCCTAGTCTATTTTCATACTCAAAAATTACAACCGATTTTTCCTCTAGTTATTTCTTGCAGCTCTTATATTTATAATTAATGGGTCAAAAATTCAAATTTAGCCTTTAAGAACTCTCTATATTCTGGATAATCATTTGATTTTTCATATTCAGAGTTAATAACTTTTTTAATCCACTCTAATTTTGCTTCACTGTTTTCCTCATACTTTTGTAAAACAATTTCTCCCTTATTCACTGCATCCATCATTGCTTGATACGCATCTGGTATGTATTCACAACTTGTAACCGGAACAGGACATTCTGTAATTATTGCATGAGGAATATCTTTTTGAATTTCATAACTAGTTAAACTTTCAGTAGCATAAATATATCCCGAAATTCCATGGTATGTTTCAAGAGTTGCATTTGGATAATATTCCTCTAATCGTAAAATTCCATCCTTAGTAAAACCGTAACTTGCCCACTTTTTGTAACTTCCATTGTGTTCTAATTTTATCTGTTTACAATGTTTTTCAACAGCATTACTAAGATATACTAAAGTATTTTCTCTTTTTGTTGAGAAGTATATCAATGGCTTTCCGTGATTAGATATATGTGGCGTTAAAATCTTAATATTGGGTGTTTGAGAAGCGTGATAGTACATAATAACCTCCTTTTTGCGAACACTTTCAAGATTTTGATTTCTCATATCTTAAACTGATTACTAGAATTTTGATTTCTCATATCCTAAGCTCATTATTAGAACTTTGATTTCTCATAATTATAAGGAATACTTGTTCCAACTACCACATCTTCAATTTTATCAATAATTAACCAGTCATCCATATTCTCTTGGTGGTCAAACTCTAATGGTGTAATCGTTTTTACACCTCTAAACTCTACCAAGCAAAGACATTTCTTATGCCAACGCTCTTTCTGTTTTTCAGATAAATTGAGTTTACACTGATTGTCAGAAAGTACTTTATCTATCTCATTTTCTTCGAGCTTTATATAATTCTGTACACTTGTAACGGTAGCCTTTGCAGTGATTTGACCGCTTCCTTTTTCCATAAAGTAAAGTGCCTCACCCTCAAATACACGACTATGTGGAATTTTTC
>JAEWHR010000046.1 GCA_023387655.1 Bacillota bacterium | reverse complement strand
GAGAGAGTTATTATTTTTATTCTTATATCAATTAATCAATTTGATGTAATTGGTTTAGTATTAACAGCAAAATCAATTGCAAGATATGATCAAATAGCCCATGACAAAAAATTCGCAGAGTATTATTTGTTAGGAACATTAATAAGTACAGCAACAGTGATCGGAATAGCACTAATCATAAAGCCTTAAATACAGTACAAATCCATATGTGAGGGGGAGATAATAATAAGTAATCTACAAAAGTTATATCAATCAAAAGAAATATATGAATTAGAGGGGACGGAAAGGTATTTTGTTGCAGCAATACGAGATAATGTGGAATTTCATAATCAGAACTGCAGACGTTATGCACAAATTCTAAAAAAGCAAGGAGTTAAAGTTACGGATATTCAGTCTATAAAAGACTTACATAGGATTCCACCACTTCCAACGCTGTATTATAAAAAACAAAAGATAGCAACTCTACCTTGTAAAAAGATGGTGATCAAAGCAACATCCTCTGGTACAAGTGGTACGAAAAGTCATATAGGTTATGATGCAAAAGGACTTTATTATGGAGCTCACATGGTATATCGTATTACCAAGTACCATAAACTTTTATCATCGAAACCAACGAATTATATCATCCTTGGATATCAACCAAACAAAGAAAATCAAGCAGTAACAGCAAAGACTGCTCTTGGGGCAACCTATTTAGCGCCAGCGAAGGAAAGAGTATATGCGTTAAAATATGTAAACGGTAAATATGAACTTAATATCAAAGGGATGATGAAAGCCTTAGTTAAGTTTAGTAAGCAATCGACACCTGTTCGAATCCTTGGATTTCCTGCGTATGCTTTATTTTTAGTCAAGGAACTAGAGAAGAGAAAGAAACGAATTACATTACCAAAGGGTTCCAAAGTAATTCTTGGCGGTGGTTGGAAGCAGTTTTATTCTGAACGGGTTGAAAAGGATGTTCTTTATGAAAAACTTAATCAAACCCTTGGCATAGAAGAAGAGAATATTCGTGAGTTCTATGGTGCGGTAGAGCACCCGATGCTATATTGTGACTGTAAAAATCATCATTTTCACGTGCCAATTTATAGCCGTGTAATAGTAAGAGATGTTGATACCTTATTACCAGTGGAAAATGGTAAGGTGGGTATCCTAAACTTTCTTTCTCCCTTAATGGAGAGTATGCCACTAACGAGTGTTATGACGGATGATTTGGGTGTGTTACATGATGGAATAGAGTGCGGTTGTGGAATTTTAGCACCTTACTTTGAAGTTATTGGTCGAGCTGGTCTACGTGATATCCATACCTGTGCACAAGGTGCAGGAGAGCTGCTAGGAGGTAGGGAAAAATGATACTATATGGTGGCGAAGTGCTTGAGTCAAGTCAGACAAAACGGGTTCTGAAAGACTTATATCCTAGAATTCTTTCAACGCTAAAACAAGGTGTTTTACCTTCTAAAGTAGTGATTATGGCTTGCCATCAGTTGTCAAAGCGCATTATTGCTGGTGAATATCAGAAACTATTGGGAGAATTCTTAGACGAAGAACAGATAGCAAAAGCTGCACAAATGTTATCCGCAGAGTGCCTAGTAAGTAAGATTAGAATAGAGCTTGGGGCAGCAGTTGGTGAATGTCTTCCAGAGACTTCACATCAAATTATGCCATTGGGTGTATTATTCCATATCGCTGCTGGTAATATGGAGGGGTTACCTGCATATAGTGTAATCGAGGGACTTTTAGCGGGTAATATTAATATTGTGAAATTACCTGCTGCTGATTCGGGGCTTACTGTTAAGTTGCTGCAGGAATTGATCAGCGTAGAGCCAAAGTTAAAAGATTATATCTATGTATTTGACACTCCATCCAGTAATATAGAAGAGTTAAAAGTAATGGCGAATATGGCAAATGGAATTGTTATCTGGGGTGGCGATGAAACGTTAAAGTCTGTAAGAAACTTAGCTTCTGTAGATACCAGATTGATTGAATGGGGACATAGAATGAGTTTTGCATATCTAACGAAGGAAGCAATCACAGATAAGGCATTAATAGAGCTTGCAACTCATATAGTAACTACGAAACAACTACTTTGTAGTTCTTGTCAGGGAATTTATCTTGATACCGATGATATGATGGAACTTGAGAGTTTTTGTGAGCGATTTTTACCAATCTTAGAAAGTGCAGTTGCAAAAGAAGAGCCTCCTTCGATAGGAACAAGAGCACAAATATCAATCTTATTATATCATGAGGAATTAACTGATACCAAAGGGAAATTATACAGAGGGAAACACTGTAGTTTAAAGGCGTTACCAGACTCAGAGCTTACAAATTCGTTCACCCATGCTAATCTATGGGTTAGGGGACTTAAGAAAAGCGATATTATAGAAAAGTTACACAAGAACAAAGGCTATCTACAGACTGTAGGCTTAGTCTGTCAGGAAAATGAATGGAATGAGTTATCGACTTCATTTTTCCTCGCAGGAGCGACTAAGGTTACGGTACCAAAATTTATGTCATATATGGATGTGCTTGAAACACACGATGGTGAATATCCTTTAAGAAGATACGTTAGGATTGTTAATGGAAGAGTGTTATCTTAGTTCATAACTTTGACACAGTATTGGCAAGGAGGAGTTTCGATGAGTTCGTTTCAGGATTTACGAATTGTGGATAATTTCTACCAAACGTCAGCATTTTTTCCAATGCCAACAGTATTAGTAAGTACCTTATCAGAGGATGGAAAAACATCCATAGGGGCATATTCTCTTTGTTTTCCTTACTACATAGCAGGCAGGGAGCATTATGCAATGCTCTTAGAATGCAGGAATTCTTCAAATACAGCGCAGAATATCCTAAGAAGCGGGACGTGTGCTCTAAATTTTATTGAAGATAGTATAGAAGATTTTAAAGAGGCAGTTAGATTAGGATTTCCAGGAGAAAGTGCCGCGGAAAAGATGGCAAACTGTAAATTTACCCTAGAAGAGGGACTTGCAGGATACGATAAAACCAAACGTCCTCTTATTATCTCGAAAGCCTATCAGGTATTTGAGTGTACTTGGCTTTCTGATTTAGAGGGTGCAAGGGAAGATTGTAAAAAGGTTGGTCTATTAGAGGGAATAGAACCTCCATATCGAAACTTTAATGGAATAACAAGTAAATTTGGCGCTCATTTTATCTTACGAATTGATAAAATCCTGATGAAACAAAAACAATACGATGCAATTATTGATGGGGTCAAAGCCTCTGCTTTCCCTAGAGTTCCAGTAGATTATGGATATCGTGATTCAACGAATTTTTGGTATACCAAGTTTCGTCGTCCAAAGGCGGTAAAAATCCCTGTTGGGAAGGAAGTAGATATAACTTCTGTAGTTTATGCAGCAAATCGTATGGATGCCGAGATAAAATTTACAAACGAAGCGTGTCAGAAGTTAGTGAGAGTTCCACGAATATTCTTAAAATCAGCGTTACAAGGATGCATTGATTGGGCAAAAGAAAATGATGTGACTTTAATAACGCAAGATCATATGCAGATTATTAACGATAAAAGATCGAAAGAGAAGAAATAGGTAAGATAGAAACAAAAAATATAGAAACACCCTTCATTAACTCTAAACAGATTTTTTCTGATAGAATAAAAGAAGGGTGTTTTTTATGATAAGCGTAATAATGGTATTTACTTTAAAGGAGTACTATCACGTTATTAACTGTATAAGAGAATGAGTAGCACAGAGAGATATCAGTATCTCATCTACGTTACAATACTTAACAACTTATGATTTCTTAGGTTTTCCTTGAAATCTCTTCTTTATAACGACACTAGCAATCTTGTAAATTGGGTGCTCAAAACGTCTAGTGACATTTTTTAATTGCTTACGGATTTCTATAGTTTGTGGGCAATGGATTTCACATTTTCCACATTGCACACAAAGAGAAGCATTACTTCTCTTATCTCGCATGGTGGTACACATCACATATTCTTTAAAGGCTTTTTTATAGCTTTCTGCGTAACTTACATTATAACAACGAAAGACCCCAGGAATGTCAACTCCCTTCGGACAAGGCATGCAGTACCCGCAACCAGTACAAGGAACTTTTATTTTATCATTTAATGCTTTCTTTACCTGTTCGTAAAGATGCATTTCCTTCTCACCAAGTTCGCCAACCGAAACAGTAGAAGCTATCCGAATATTTTCTTTTAACATTTCCATGGAGTTCATTCCAGATAATACAACGCTGACTTCTTCCTGATTCCATAACCAACGAAGTGCCCATTCTGCTGGGCTACGTTTTGGTTCTGCCTTTGCAAATAAGTCGAGAGCTTTTTTTGGAAGGTTGTTGACCAGACGGCCTCCACGTAAGGGTTCCATTATAATGACAGGGATGTTTTTGCTTGCAGCTTTCTTAAGACCAGCAACACCAGCTTGACTATGTTCATCCATATAATTATACTGTATCTGACAGAAGTCCCATGGGTATGCATCTAGTAATTCTTGAAATGCTGTGGTATTTCCATGATAAGAAAAGCCAATACGCTTAATAATACCCGCTTGTTTCTTAGCTTCTAGCCATTCTAGTATGCCAAGATCTATAAGGCGGTTCCATACGTTAACATCAGGTAGCATATGCATTAAGTAATAATCGATATAATCAGTTTTAAGTCGTTTTAACTGTTCGTTAAAAAAACGGTCGATATCACCAGCCTTTTTTATCAGATAATGTGGTAACTTCGTAGCAATCATTACTTTTCCACGACAGTTATGTTTTTGTAGTATTGTTCCAAGAGCTTCTTCACTGCCTGAATA
>JAEWHR010000032.1 GCA_023387655.1 Bacillota bacterium | reverse complement strand
ATATTTTTATAGCGCTATTTATAATATTTTATATGCTTTTTTTGTATAATATTTACCTTTCATATTTTTTAATTTCCTACTTGATAATCTTTTATTTTGTGCTACTATATAACATTGGTGCGATAAGATAATTGATTTTTATTGCATCTATAACCTACAAAAAGGAAGATGCCAAGACATGAAAAAAACAAATGATTTAGGGAAAGATAAAATTTCCTCATTAGTTTTCAAATTAGCAATCCCTACTATGATTGCTCAGTTAGTCAATGTGCTCTATAGTATTATTGACCGTATGTATATAGGGAATATCCCTGAAATCGGAGACATTGCATTAGCAGGCGTTGGGGTATGTGGCCCAATCGTAACGTTACTCTCCTCCTTTGGTACATTAGTTGGCTTAGGTGGTTCTATCTTGATGGCCATGAAAATGGGAGAACAAAAAAAGAAAGAAGCAGAGCAAATCTTATCAAACAGCTTCTTAATGTTACTTATTGTATCAGGTTTTTTAACCCTTATTTTTTTGCTTTCCAAAGATTTTCTACTCTATCAATTTGGAGCTAGCGATGTGACATTTCCTTACGCTAATACGTACATGACCATCTATACCATTGGAACCTTTTTTGCATTACTAAGCATCGGATTAAATTATTTTATCACCTGTCAAGGTTACTCCATGGTTAGCATGACTACTGTTTTAATTGGTGCCATCACCAATATTATACTTGATTCTGTATTCGTCATTGGTTTTAATATGGGAGTCGCTGGAGCTGCGGTTGCAACTGTGATTGCACAGATGTTTTCTTGTCTTTTTGCTTTAACTTTTTTATTTCGTAAGCAAGTACCAATTCGTATTACTTTTGGTGGATATTCCTTATCAATTGTTAAGAAGATACTTTCCATTGGCTTATCACCATTTCTTATATTGGCAACGGATAGCGTAATCATCATCATCATGAATGCAGTATTACAGCATTATGGTGGTCCTAACGAAGGAGACTTATTAATATCCGCCGCTACTATCGTTCAGAGTTATATGTTATTAATCACAGGTCCAATGATTGGAATAACAGGAGGAACTCAAGCTATAATTTCTTTTAATTATGGCGCTGCTCGTGCTGATCGTATCAAACAAGCAGAACGGTTGATTTTGACACTATGTATCGTTTTTACTTCCGTTATGTTCCTAGTTTCCCGCTGTATTCCACAATACTTTGTAAAAATCTTTACTACCGATACTGCCTTAACTCAGTTGTCAATTTGGGGTATCAAAGCTTTTACATTAGGTATTATTCCACTTTCCTTTCAATACGCATTGGTGGATGGATTAACCGCTTTGGGACGTACGAAGACTGCTCTTTTCTTATCCTTATTTCGTAAAAGTTCTTTTGTAGTATATACAATCGTATTACCAGCATTATTTGTCGCAAAGAGCGCATTCTATGCAGAACCACTTTGTGATATCATTAGTGCAATTCTTACAACCATTGTATTTTTAAAAGTGTTTCAGAAGCACCTAGATGCTAGATGTAAAAATTCTAATCTGGACGTAATGAATTCCTAACAGGTAGGATAATTAGAAAGAAAATATATAAAAAGCAGAAGCATTTGATATCATCCTCATAAGGTATTGAGGATAAGATATTTAGTACGCTTCTGCTTTTTTATTACTTGATTTTTTTCTTTCAATACCCCGTTTTAAATGTTTTTTACTTTCATTACCTGGTTTTACAATGTTTCTCTACTTTCATTACCTCGTTAAAATTATTCTACTTTCAGTAACTAATTTTATAATATTTTTCTACTTTCAATACCTTAATAAAATTATTCTACTTTCAGTAATTTTTTTTAAATATTTCTCTACTTTCAATACCCTGTTTTCTACTTTTGATAAGCCTTTTTTAATGCTTTCCACAGCACTTTAGGTTGTTTCTTATACGGTGTTACTGGGCATATTTTCTTTTCTTTGTATTTCATCAAGTTATATACTGCTATCCTAGCTGCACGAACGGAATACTCTTCTGTAAAAACCATATCCTCTGGAATCTCAACAAACTGACTTACCATAGCAAAGTTGGTAGAATTCTTTGGTACTACATATGGCCTATCCTTCATTTTCCTTGGTTGGAACTGCGCATCAATATAAGGCATCATGCAAGGTATCACATTGATAACATCCTTTAGGATACGTTTTTCTTCTGATTCAAAATGAAGATGATGCAATAACTCAATTAAAATTTCTTCTCCAGTACATTCCCTCATTGGCTTCTTTACATAGTCACCAAAGCGGTCAGTGTACAATCCATAACCCCAGAAAATTGTTGTATCCATTGGCTGAGTTTTAAAATGCGGCTGTGCAGCAACAACAATGCTCATTAACCAACTGGAATCTTTAAACGTCATCAGAGCTCCACTTCCTGGTATATTTCCGGAAAATTGTTCAATTTTCTTTAAGAGAATATTTCCCTTTAACGTCACTGTAAAACTCTCCCAATTTGTCTCATATGGATGGTCAAAGAAAGGTGCTGGGTTACCAAGCCCAGGCTTTTTATTTGCGATACGCGACCATAGCTTTCCTGAAAATGGTGCAGAAAAATCAACCTTAGGTTGTGTATGAAGTCCACCGAGAGTCGCATTGTCTGTCATACAACCATTGGTCATAATACAAAGATCTGTAGCTTTTAAAGAAATTGTTTCTTTAATTCCATCTCGTCTAGTATGAATTTTCGTCGCAGTTATCTTTTCTCCATCTGCAAAATCAATATCCTCCACAACAGCATTAGTAATAAAATCTACACCTCTTTTTTCTAGATAGGTTTTTAATGGAACAATAACAGATTCATATTGATTATACCTAGTTCTTGTAACACCTTCTAACGTTTCAATTCTAGAAAATTCAAAAATCATTCGTTGCATATATCTCTTAAATTCTAAGAGGCTTGACCATTTTTGAAATGCGAAAGTAGTTTGCCACATATACCAAAAATTCGTGCTAAAGAAGTGTTTGCTGTCCTTAAACCATTCTTCAATCGTCATGTCATCAAGCTTTGATTCTGGGGTAAGCATTAATTTACCGAGAAGAAGTCGGTCTTTTGTATTAAATCCCATACTATGAACATCTAAAATCTTACCATCTTTATTGATTAATCTTGCCTGAGCATGGGTTGGATGCAGATGATCAAAATTTAGTATCTCTTCTGTTACACTTTTTCCTGGCATCTCAAGAGAAGGAATACTTCGGAATAATTCCCAAAAGTTCTCATAGGTTTCTTCATTTAGCATACGTCCCCCACGGCATACAAAACCTGCGTGGTCATCTCCCGCTCCGTCATTACTTCCTCCAAGCACAGGAAGGGCTTCTATAATATGAATACGTTCTCCGCTCATCCTACAATCTCGAATCAGATAAGCCGCACCTGCTAAGGAACCTAGACCTCCACCAATAAAATAAACATCCCGATCTGTATCCACCTTATCTTTTTGATTAAAAAACTGTTTCATATTATTTTTTCGTTTTTTATCAAAGCACTTTTTTGTATAATAAGCAGTCACTGTCGTAATCGTTAAAAATGCTGCAATTTCTTTACAAGAACATTTCTTTCTTCTCATTTTGCCTCCTTGACCTTCTATAAATTACTCTTATTGTCAAAGTATAAGCAAAACTAGCAACATTATTCGAATAGAATTTAGATTCTAAAAGGTATTACTCTACTAAAATCCACTATAAGAAAATAATCTATTTTTTTGATGAGAAAAAAGGACTGTTGCTAAAATTGCAAGCCACCTATTACTTATTAACAGTGAGTGGTTTGCTATTTGCAACAGTCTCCGTCTTCTTTACTCTAAATGATCCTCTATTTTCTCAATTAAGTCCCCAATAATGACATCCACAATTTCATAGTCAGTTGCACGCACATAATATTGCTTTAATTCGTCATGCAACGCTTTTGCTTTCGATAAATAAGATATTCCATCCTCTATCATTGCTTTGTATCTTGTCTTAATACGTTCCAACACTTCTGCATAGTTTTCGTCTGTCTCTGGTTTAATGCATTCTTCATACATATCTACAATGAAGTCATGCTCATCTACTGGAAAATACTCATGGGGTGCTGTACTATCAAAGATACACAAGCTAAGTTCAGGGAAAATAAGCATATCTAAACTATTTGGATCAAATCCACAGTGATATACCTCCGTGATAATTCCTAACTCCTCCGCTTTATTAAGAAGTTTTTTTAACATTGTTGACTTTCCTGAACCTGGTCGTCCCTTAATAAAATATCTAGTAGATAACCCTTCTGTTAGATTTTCTACATAATCCATTGCTCCATATGGAGTGGAGCCTCCTAAAAATCGATGATAGACCTTCCCATTCTCTTTCGAAACTACCGATGTAAAAATTTGCTCTAATAGGTAGTCTCCTATTTCTTCTGCTTTCACAAAATCCATATTTTGAATGTAAATTTGTTCCCATTCATCGTGGATTTTTAAAGCTTTATCAAAGTTCTCACAGGCATTCGTATAACATTCTGAAATCTGTTCCTTAATATCTTTTATATTGCGAGTTGCCCTTTTTAAAAGATGAGTATCCCACGCAACACCTAGATTCACATACTCCTCCACTGCCCCAGGAATAGTTGGTTCTATCACATGGGGAGCTGTTCCATCCACAATACCAAAGGATAGTGATCTTACAATCATTCCATCAAGTGAGTCTGGATCTGAAGAACAATGAATATATTCTATATCATATCCATTATTCAAATATTGCTTGCCAATTCGCTTCATTAATGTGGATTTTCCTGTACCAGGTCCACCTTTTAATATATAGACTTTTTTTAAATCTGCTAGGTTTGATTCAAAAAAGTTTTGAA
Source organism: Bacillota bacterium (assembly GCA_023387655.1). Classification (GTDB taxonomy): domain Bacteria; phylum Bacillota; class Clostridia; order Lachnospirales; family Lachnospiraceae; genus Lachnoclostridium. Next base: position 12,622 of record JAEWHR010000032.1, on the reverse strand, counting down.
AACCTCTGGCAGTATTACCACAGGCAAAATAATGCTTTTGTTTTCCTATCACAGTATACCTCATTTCTTTGATGCCCTTTGCGCAACCAAAGTTCGTGATTTTAATGTGGCACAAACTTCTGAGTGAAAAGGTGTTCCACTTTAATCTCCATTTTAACGCATTTTCATTGCGCATCTGAAGATGTTTCACAGATAACACGCGCAAATTTTAGGTTGAATATTTTATTTCATTCAACCTTGCATTCTAAGTTATTTTCATAATATACTATGATATCAATTTCATATCGTGCACGATTGATACAGAATCGTTGTAAATGTATCAAAAGAAAATCCCCATCCATTGACATTTGTAACTAAGAATAGACAGAGAAACTATTTTAGTCATAAATCTATATTAGTCATAGAAAAAGTATCGAAAGATGAATCACTCCTCCTTCGATACTTCTATTTTTTAAATCTTAATGTTAAGTAAATGTAGAAACTAGAAATTATTCTAATCTCACCCTTTTGCACAACATTTCTTATATTTTTTCCCACTTCCACAAGGACATGGATCATTAGGATATACTTTTGGCTCACTCTTAATTATTGGTGCATTTTTTTGAATAATAGAATTTGGATAAGCATGTAATTTACCAACAGAAATCGGTGTATTTCCTTTATACATCCACTTAATCGTATGGTTTGATAAATCAGTTAATAAGTGTAGCAAATGATTTGCTTCCTCAATATTTTCAAAGACAACGCCCGCATTATTTACTTCACTCATCATATAGTTTGGCATAGCATCTTGTACACAAAGGCATCCCAAACCTTTCATTAACTTATCAAGCGTATCTATATCTTTTATTTTAGATTGGAAAAAGGAATAAACTTTTTTATACTGTTCACATTCCTCATCTATCTCGTGATTCGCATAATAAAGTAGTTCCTCAAAGGTTGGAATGTAGTACTCCATATCTTCTGACTGACTTAATATAGTTTGATATGCTTCCTCCTCCATCAAGAAATCAGGTACAATGATTTCATTGATCTGATGAAATTCCTGAAAACGGTCTAAAGTTGGTTCTAAAACTTTCTCAAGTACTTTTTCATTTATTTTCTTATCATTATTATACTTTTGATAGAGTTTTTGCACTAACATAACAGGAAATGTACCATATAGATTACTCATTGCCTGAAGCATTAGATGAATGGTCTCTCGTTCAGTTACCTTAGCCATCCCCTCTTCCGTAAATGCCCCAAGAGCTAACGTTATTAACTCACTTGGAAATAATAAAGTTGGTGCATCCTCACTTTTACTTTTTGTAGTCATCCAATAAACAAAACCACGATTTGTTAAGTAGAATAAGTTATCTGGAGGCATAATCTGACACTGATGATATCTTATAGCCAAAAGGATTGATTCGAACTGCGTCATAATCATACCATCTAACATAGCGTTAAAAGCTTTGGTTATTTCATTTACTAAAACATCTACCATTTCTTGCTTTCGTAAACTCTTTTTCAACGGATATCCATTCGCTACTGCAATCTGTACTAATTCATCTCGAGTACTATAAGAAAGACACTCCGAAAGCGTCACTTCTTTTTTTCCTTTTATCAGATTCGTTAAATTCTCCTTCATCTGGGGTATATTACTATTCGAACTCATTGTTGCTCCTCTCATCTTTAGGCTAAGCCTTTTCCTAACATAAAAATGAGGAAGTAACATCTCTCCCTCATTTTTTCATATCATGCTTCGTAACACAAAGTATATGCGCTACCTATCGACAATACTACCGTTAAAAACAATAGCATAAGTTAGCTCTATAGTCAATCCTTACACGGTTCTATGCATAGGATTTCTTACACAAATCCTTACACGGTTCTATGCATAGGAATCTCGTTATTAATTCCCTTAGAAATCAGAACTTGATGAAGATCGATAACACCATTATAGAAAGTAGAGGCACAGGAAGAAAGATATAACTCCCACATCCTTGTAAACTCTTTCCCCATCTTTTCCTCGATCACTGGTAAGTGATTATAAAAGTTCTGTCTCCAACATAGTAAGGTTTTATTATAATGTCTTCTTAAACTTTCCACATCAAGAGTAAAAAAATTATAGTCCGGAAGAAGATGAATGATTTCTCTAAGACTTGGTATGACTCCTCCAGGAAAAATATATTTTCTCATCCATGCATCTCCAGGATATTCTTTCTGACCGCTGATATAATGAAGTAAAAATAATCCTCCTGTATTTAAAACAGCATCCACATTCTTTAAAAATAAATCATATTGATCTCTGCCAACATGTTCTAACATCCCGACACTAACAACTCGATCAAATTTTAATCCTGAATTTATTAAATCTCTATAATCCATTAGTTTGACTGTAACTAAGTCTGACAACCCTTCTTCTTTGATACGCTCTTGGCATTTTAGGTACTGTTCCTTACTTAACGTAATACCTGTTGCTTTCACCCCATACTTCTTTGCTGCAGTCAAAATCAAAAATCCCCATCCACAACCGATATCAAGCAAAGACATTCCTTCTTTGATATGAAGCTTTTGTAAAATATGCTCTATTTTATGAACTTGTGCCTCATAAAGAGTATCCGTATCTTCTTTAAAATAAGCACAAGAATAGCTCAACGTCTCATCAAGCCATAAACTGTAAAAATCATTTCCAAGATCATAATGTGATTGTACTTCCATCGCTTGATTCTTTTTACTACTTGATGTATGAAACAGCTTTTTTAGTGCACTATAATCTCTTTTAAATTTTCCCATCTGCCCCATAAATAAGCTAAGTACCTCATATAAGTCTTTATCGACCTCAATTTCACCACGCATATAGGCCTCACCAAGGGCAAGAGAAGTACTCGTAAGTAATTCTTTTTTACTAAGCATCTTCTTAATATAAACCGTAAATTTTGGTTCTTCCTTTCCTATCTTTTGCTCCTCACCCTCAATGTTAAGTATAAATGGGACTGGTATGATATTTTCCAAATAAGCAGTCATAAAATTATTCATAATAATTAGCTCCTTCTATCCTTTGATGAAATGTTGAGATTTCCTGCATCACACAGAAAAACAAAGAGTCTAACGTATTAGGCTCTTTGTACAATCTTTTCCATATTTCCCGATTTCATACTGAATATAAAGAACTTATACTGTAACTTCCACTTTTTTTATTATACGTTCTCTAAGAGAGATTACTTCCACTCTTCTTGTGAAAACACTCAATTACTATTTATACTTTTCTTTCTCCTCGTTTTGATACTACATCAAATATAACTGCCGCTAAGAGTACTAAGCCTTTCACAACTTTTTGATAATTTGCATCTACGCTCATAATACTCATACCAAGGTTTATAACACCCATTAGTACTGCGCCTACAATCACCCCAGGAATCGTACCGATACCTCCATAAGCACTAGCTCCTCCAATAAAGCAAGCTCCAATGGCATCCATCTCATAGTTTGCTCCGTAAGTTGGCTGGGCAGAAGTTAATCTAGCAATTGTTAACATACCTGCAAATGCGGATAAAAATCCCATGTTTAAATAAGCTAGAAAATATACACGATTCGTATTAATACCAGAGAGCTTCGTTGCTTTTTCATTTCCACCAACAGCATAAAAATGACGGCCTACGGTAGTTTTTGATGAAATATAGCCATACACAAGGATAACAATAAGCACCCATATTAAGGACGTTGGAATACCACGATGCTGAGAAAGACGGAACGAAAATGCTAAGATTGCCAAACATATTACTACAACTTTGATTAGCATGATATGCAATGTTTCTGCTTCGTAGCCCTTCTTCACTTTATCCCTACGATTCTTATATTGTAAAAAAATATAAATTATACAGGCAAGAATACCAAAGAGCATACAGGTTAAATTAAAATCCTCCATACCAAAGACATCTGGTACATAGCACTCTGCCCCACCGCCAAACAATTTTATGTACGTTTGATTCGTAAGTGGTACCGTAAGTCCTTGTAAAACCACATTAGATAACCCTCGAAATATTAACATACCTGCCAAAGTTACAATAAATGGTGGAATTCTAACATAAGCAATCCAAAATCCCTGCCATACTCCAATTAGTAATCCAAAGAATAACATGATGATAATTGAGATATAAAAATTCAATCCTTTTGTTTCCATCATTGTTGCACCAATGGAGCCTACAAAACAAACGACAGAGCCAACCGAAAGATCTATATTTCCCCCAGTTAGAATACAAAATAGCATTCCAGAAGCTAGGATAAATACATAGGCATTCTGAGATATCAGGTTACTCACATTTTGTGGCCAAAGGATTTTCCCACCTGTTTTTATGAAAAAGTACATAGTAACCAATACCAAAGCAATAATCATAGTATATTTTTTAGCACCATCTATTACTTTTGTTTTATCCATAGCTCACGCTCCTTTATTACTAGCTTTCAGAATCTTTGTCATAATTGTCTCTGAGGTTGCTTCCTCTTTTCCCAGTTCCCCGACCATTTTACCATCACACATGACATATATCCGATCACACATCCCAATAACTTCTGGTAGCTCAGAGGAGATTAAGATAACGGATTTCCCTTCTGCTACTAACTCATTGATAATACAATAGATTTCATACTTTGCTCCAACATCAATTCCTCTCGTAGGTTCATCAAGAATTAATATATCCGGATTTGCAAACATCCATTTTGCAAGCAATACCTTCTGCTGGTTACCGCCACTTAAGTTTCCAACATTTTGCCAAACAGAAGTACACTTTGTTTTTAACTTATCTCTATAATTATTTGCCACTACATATTCTTTTTCTTTATCTAATACTCCCTTGTGGCTAACTTTCTTCAAACTTGATAACGTAGTATTCATCGCAATGGATTTGCTAAGGATTAAACCATTCCCTTTTCTATCCTCTGTTACATAAGCAAGCTTATTCTCAATTGCATCCTTTACCCTGCGAAGTATTATTTCTTTCCCATTTATCTTTACTTTTCCTGTTATGTTTCTACCATATGATTTTCCGAATAGCCCCATCGCAAGCTCTGTTCTTCCAGCCCCCATAAGACCTGCAATCCCAACTACCTCTCCCTTTTTCACAACAAAGCTTACGTGATCTACTACCTTACGTTCTGGAGTCATCGGATGATGTACTGTAAACTCACTGACTTCTAATACATTTTCATTTGATATAATTGAATCACGTTTTGGGAAACGTAACTTCATATCACGACCTACCATCCCTTTAATAATGCGTTCTTCCGAAAGACTATCCTTTGATTTATCCAATGTCTCGATGGTTGTGCCATCCCTAAGTATCGTAATCTTGTCTGCCACATAAGATATCTCATTTAACTTATGTGAAATAAGAATTGAGGTCACCCCTTCTTTTTTAAAAGATAACAATAAATCAAGCAAACTTTTTGATTCCGATTCATTTAAAGATGACGTTGGTTCATCCAAGATTAATAATTTTGCCTTTTTAGCAATTGCCTTGGCAATCTCTACTAATTGTTGTTTTCCGATTCCAATATCCTTGATTAGTGTTCTGGAAGATTCCTCTAATCCAACAACCTTTAACAATTCATCTGCATAACCATAGGTATCGTTCCAGTTAATTGCATACGGCTTTCCACGTTCATTCCCAAGAAACATATTCTCCGCAATACTCATGTAAGGTACAAGGGCTAGCTCCTGATGTATAATAATAATACCTTTTTCTTCACTATCCTTTATTTTGGTAAATTTACATAACTCTCCCTTATATACAATCTCTCCCTCATAAGTACCATATGGGTAGATCCCACTAAGAACATTCATTAGGGTCGATTTCCCAGCACCATTCTCACCTACAAGAGCGTGTATTTCTCCTTCCATTACTTTTAAATTAACATTATCTAATGCTTTCACACCAGGAAATGTTTTGGTAATGTTTCTCATCTCTAATATTATGCGTTCCAAACTCTCACTCCTTTATAATTGTATCATCCAATAGAAAGATCATAAGAGAAAGTCGTAAACTGATTTCTTACTCATTTTCCTTATTGCGATCAAATAAATTTACGTTAACTCCTTCCATTAACAAAGCAAAACCTAAGAAAAAAATCGGTTGAAGATAAGCATATTCCCTTATCCGCTTATCTTCAACCGTTTCAAATTCATGAGAAGAAATATTCACAAAATATGTTTATTTATATTCTCTTTCCATCAAACTTTATTTTAACTGATCCTCTGTATAATAACCTGAATCAATTAACAATTCTTTGTAGTTTGTTGAATCTGCAAATACTGGTTCACATAAATAAGAAGGAACAATCCCTTTGCCATTATCATAACTCTTTGTATCATTTATAGGAGCTTCTCCACCCTTCATGATTGCATCTACCATTTTAACAACCTGAGATGCTAACGTACGGGTATCTTTAAAGATAGACATGGACTGTTTTCCATCAATCATATTTTTAACATTTGCGATATCACAATCCTGACCGGTTACAATTGGCCACTCTCCGGTATAAGATGCTGATAATGCATTGGTTACACCAAGTGCTGTAGAGTCATTCGAGCAAAGAACCGCGTCTAGTTTTGTTCCATCAGCATAATAGGATGCGATTATTGCATCCATTCTATCTTGTGCTGTTTCAGTTGACCATTTTGCAGTTGCAACTTTTTCAAAATCCACAGAACCAGATTTTACAACTAGAACTCCACTGTCAACATATGGTTTTAATACATCCATAGCTCCGCCATAGAAGTATCTTGCGTTATTATCTCCAGGGTCACCAGTAAAAATTTCAAGGTTGAATGGACCTTTTGCTGAATCAAGGCCTAATTTCTCTTTTATGTACTCTCCCTGCTTTGTTCCAACCATATAGTTATCAAAGGTTGCATAGTAAGAAACTGCATCGGAATTCATGATTAATCGATCGTATGCGATAACTTTGATGCCCTCTTCCTTTGCCTGAGCAAGTACGGTTCCTAAGGATTCTCCATCAATGGAAGCTATGACTAATGCCTTACAGCCATTTGATATCATGTTTTCTATTTGTGATAACTGCGTCTGAATGTCATTATTAGCATACTGCAAATCAACTTCATACCCAGCTTCCTTTAGCTGTTTTTCCATATTAGATCCGTCCTGATTCCAGCGCTGCAAATCTTTTGTAGGCATTGCTACTCCAATTAATTTGTCAGAGTCTTTCCCTGATGTTGCCTTTGACTTACCACATCCTGCTACAAGTGAAGCTACCATAACCAAACATAAGACCAAACAAAACACTTTTCTTTTCATCCTTGATCCTCCCAATATTTTTAATGATATAGCAGTTCCTTAGAAGATATTGATTTCATAAAACATACAAATAGCTTTAGTTAAGTTATAAAATCCTTCTCTTCACATCCTCACTATACCATAGGAAAACTAGGACTGGATTGTGACTATCAGCATATTTTGAAGATTCGCTTCACTCCTAGAATGTTGAATAGTATTCTTTTGTCCCGATTATGTTTCACCCTAAAATAATCTTGAAAGAAAAGCACTTATTTTGGCATTTCATCTGGAACATTCAGATACACATCTTCCTTTTGGTGAAATCCGCTGTTAATGATAACTTCCTCTAAATTTTTTTCGTTCACGGCAATTGTTTCAAGGGCAATATATGGAATATCATAAGTTCCATCATTCATACTCAAGGTAGCATCCAATTCTTCTCCTAGTACTAATTTCATTGTATCTTCTGCTGCCGCTTGTGCAAGTTTTGCAACTGGCTTATAAACAGTCATTAACTGTGTTCCTTCCACAATTCTCTGACAAGCCTCAAGATCTGCATCTTGTCCAACCACCATAATCTTACCTGCCATGCGCAGCTCTGATAAAGCATAGATTGTCTGTCCTGCAAGGCTATCATTTCCACACATAATGGCATCCACTTCTTTTACAATATCACTGTGCTCATTAACGTATTTTCTTGTTTCTTCTGCTCTCCAATTCTCTGCATAAAGGATGTCAAGAACCTCGATTTCTTGTTCCTTAATAACACTTTGAAATCCTTTTTCTATCATAGAAACATTATTATCTGTCATAGGTCCGCAAAACATAAGGACTTTCCCTTTGGTTAACCCATTCTCTATAAATGCAGTAGCCATCATCTTTCCAACCGCTTCATTGTCGAAGGAAATATAGAGATCCACATCTGCATTTTTTATCAGTCTATCATATGCAATGACCTTAATTCCTTTTTCCTTCGCCTTTTTTACAACAGAAGATAGTTTTTCTGAATCAATCCCAATGATTACAATAGCATCCATCTGCTTTTCAATGAAATATTCAATTTGACGTACTTGTTCATTCATATCTCCACTTGCATTTTGAACGTTTACCTCTGCTCCCAGTTCATTAGCGGTTGCTACAAAAACATCACGGTCTCTCTGCCAACGCTCAATAACAAAGGAATCAAAGCTCATACCAATTTGAATTTTTCTTGGCTCCTCATTTGCAGTTTCTTCTTCTGCCAGAAGACCATCGCCACATCCTATCAATAGAAGTATGAAACATAAACATAGCAATGCAGCACATTTTCTCAAGTTATCCCTCCTTCTTTAAATTCTGTTGGTGTTATCCCTACATTCTTTTTAAATGACCTGCTAAAGTAATTCGGATCACAATACCCAACCATAATCCCGATTTCCTTCATACTTTTTTCTGATTCAAGAAGCAACCGTTTTGCGACTTTCATTCGAAGTTCTGTAAGATAATCTATGAAATTAGTACCTGTTTCTTCTTTAAAAACCTTACTAAAATAATAAGGGCTAATATTCACTTGTCTTGAAACTTCCTCTAAGGATAAATCTTTATGATAATATTCACTTATGTATTGTTTTGCCTTCTCTACCATACTGATGGAAATTATTTTCTTCTTCGCCGCCACATTACGACAAGCATTTTCAATCCGTTCCACAAACCATAGACGAAGTGCATCGTATTGCTCAAATTCAACAATCGTTTGCAAGTAATCTCTTCTAGAACGAAATTCGTAGGTCATCCCACTATTCTCATAGGCGATATGTTCAGCCCATAGAACAAATTCAAGAGACTTCAATTTGATATCCGTCATACAATCCGGATAGGTCTTTACCATCCATTCATAGAAGTTAAAAGCAGATGACGTTGCAAGATTTAAATCTCCTTTTTGTATCGCTTCAAAGATTAATTTTTCAATCGTAATGGGATAATCTTCTTCATAACTACAGGTAAGGGGTAAATCGTCCACATGTGCAACTAATCCTGTGGTTTCATGTAATGATTTTAGGGCCTCACTATATGATTTTACTGCATCCGATACGTAATAAACGGAACCTATTCCAATCCGAAAGCGGATATCCATATGGCTTTTTAACTGACGTATCAGAACTCTTGCCTGTTCGATAACTAGAATTCTTTCCTCATATTCCATAGACATATTCTCAAACGGAAGGAACACTACGACTTTGTTCGCCATGACTGGACCTACAACGCTTAGTTTTATAACATCCCGAATATATTCTCTGATTTCTTTGTAATGAGTTTGTATACTGATACTAGTCCCAACTGCATTTGTCATAAGAGAACCTATCTGCTCTTCGCCACAAACTAGAACAATCATATAGCCATACTCATATGGAATTCCAAGTAAGTTTTTATAATTCGCGATATCTTCCCTTACAAATGCTTGCAACAAAAGGGTATAAATAAATCCATTTTCTAGGATTGGAACAACCGCCTCCATCTTTTCTCTTATCATTAACTCATTGCTACGTCTTCTTCGTTCTATATCAATCTGTAGCATTGCCTTTCTTAATACGTCCACAATGCGCTCTTTGCTAACAGGCTTATGTAAATATTCTAAGACACCCAAATTAATTGCCTCTTTTGCATAATCAAACTTATCAAATGCACTAAGTACGATGAATATCATGCTCGGAAAATACTTCTTTATCTCTTTCATTGCTTCAATCCCATTGATTCCAGGCATCTGAATATCCATGATCACAATCTCGGGCCGTAAGAGTTCACAACGTTCAATCACACTCCGACCAGTCTTTGCAAAGTCTACAATACACTCGTCACCAAAATTATGTTTGATAATGTACTGTAGTGATTCAATTACAATACCCTCATCATCTGCTAGCATAATTTTATACATGATTCTCCTCCTGCTTTAATGGCAAGTAAAACTTAACCTCCGTACCACAGTTCTTTCCCCTACTTGAGACTCTAACTACTTCCTCTCGATTAAAATAAAGAGTCAGCCTTTCCATCACATTACTAAGTCCTATGCCATTAGAGTCCTTACTATCCTTCTTCTCCCTCGGTCTTTTCTTATTAATTTGCTCCACTAGTTCTTCTTCCATTCCAATCCCGTTATCTAATATACTGACACAAATCTTAGCTCCTTCCGAATAAACCGAAAGTACGATTTCCCCTTGCCACTCAATATCACGAATTCCATACTGAAAGCTATTCTCAACAATAGGCTGTAAAATCATACTAGGAACCATAATCTTCGTAAATCTTTCATCGATATGTTTTTCATATTGTATTGCACCACGATATCGGACATTTAAAATATATAGATAATGGTCTACTAATTCAATTTCTTCAAGAAGTGTTACAATTTCATGATTTTTCTTGATACTATAACGCAAGAATTCCGCTACATTTTGAACATATTCACTGGTTTTTTCAGCTCCCTCAAGCATCGCCAGTTGAGCACCAGCATTTAATGTATTAAATAAAAAGTGTGGATTGATCTGAGCTTGAAGATACTTTAATTGAGCGTCCTTAAGGTGAGATTCCATACGCAGTTCCCTCTCTTTTAAATTACGTTCATTCTCTACACTTTCTTTTAGTTTTGTAATATAATCCCGAATACTAACCACCATTTGATCAAAGGCTTTTGTCACAACTCCTACCTCATCATGGCTACTTACTTCAACGACTTCTATATCAAAATTACCCTCTGCCACCTGATTCGCTGTTTTAGCTAATATTTTAAGAGGTCTGGTAATCGTTTGGGTTAAAATAAGGATGATAATAATGTTCGCAGAAGCTATGGACATAATTAGGAATGTACTTAAACGCTCTAATGACCGTATGGAGTTTGAAAGAGCCAAGTAATTTGCAGAGTTATTTTTAAATAATTCATTATTTAAACTATAAATATAAGTACTGATATAAGAATATTGGGCCGTTGCATTCTCATATCGTACCTTATATTTTTCCACATTTCGACCACGCTTTGCTTCTATTGTTTGATTAGTTAGTGTTAAATAATGCTCTGACATCTTTTTGATGTTTCGCTCCATTAATTTCAGGCGATCGGATGACTTCTCTTCCTCTAATGACTTAATCGCATTCCCATAACTTTGTTCATACCAATAATATTCCTGCATCGCGTCAGACGTTTTGGTATTGAGAAACTTTGTCATACTCGACTGAACATTCATAAGCTCTTCTTCTAGTTCATTTAGGTTAATATTACTTACATAGATAGAATCCAAACGTTTGATAAGGTAATTGATATTCACATACATAAAAGCATTCATCCCAAAGATTAAAATAATCGTAGCTGCAAAAGCTAACATAAGTTTCACCTGTAATGATACGCTACCAAGCTTATTCTTCCTTCCCATCCATGCCTCCTTTTATATATTCATTCAAATTATCCAAGGTGATAGATGCAGTATCTACGGTATAGTATTCATTGGCATGTCCGGTCATCTGATATTCTTTCATAGCTTCAATACAATAAAGTCCAATCTGCTCGGTATTCACTTTTATGGTAGAATAGATAACATTTCTTTCCACTGCCTTTAAAATAGTATCCGAATCATAGTATCCTAATATATTTACTTTCCCTACTTTGTTATAATCTACTACCGCCTGATAAGCACATGTTGTATTTAATTCATTTAGACAAATGAGGATATCTGGAAGACTCCCTTCCGTTACAAAGATATCTCGTATTAATTCTTCCGCGGCAAATGCACTTTCCTCTTCAATTTTAATCGAGCTCATATGTATTGTTCTACTCATATACTTTCGATCCTCTATGGTCTCATAAATACTAGCATATAGTATGTTTTGTCCTAACTCCTCTGTATTATTTGACATCAGTACAAGTACCTTGCTTTCATCACGAAGTGCAAGTTCTAATACTAGCTTTCCATACATTTTACCAAGATTATAATTATTAACTCCAACATAGCTAAGCCGATTACTTGCAGTATTATCCCCTAACACTGTAATTACTGGGATACCTTGTTCCGTTGCTTCATTAATAAGACTTGTTAATGTTTCACTCTCATCCGCTTCTAAAAATATACCATCCACCTTGGAAGCTATCGCTATCTGCATCAATTCCTCTTTTGAAAATGTACTTGCTAACTCCTCTCCCAGAAATTCAACTAATGCATTCTCCTCTTCTCCCGCTGCCTTAGCACTCTGATAAACTGACTTCCAGAAGGAGGACGATTGATCACCTACAATCATGACATAATAAGAATCATATTCCCTATCTAAAAGTTCATCCATCTGGTTTACTACGCTCTCAATTTGATTTTTAAAAACAAGCATTGTTGTAA
>JAEWHR010000215.1 GCA_023387655.1 Bacillota bacterium | reverse complement strand
TACTGCATCCCTTAATTCAATCGGTGATATAATTTTAGAGTTTATGACTATATTCCAATAATCATTCTGTGCATTTTCTAAACTATATAGATTTACACAGATTTCACATCGATCATCCTCTCTTTTTACCATCGAATATTCAAGTCCTTTGAACAGTGAGAGCATTTCGTATGTAGTACTAAGGGTAACTGCGTATTGCTCCGCTAGATTGCAGTTAGTTTTAAAATCCTTCATCTCTGATTTAAAGTATTGCTTTAATACAAAATGTTCAGGATATAAAAAGGATTCGTTAAGAAGAACACATTCTGTTATACGGTCACATCGGAATATACGTATTGCTAAAGAAGATTCACAATACCCAACCAGATACCAGATATTATCTTTGATTGCAATGCCATATGGACGTACAATCCTTGAAGAAGACGTCTGATTCACTTTTTCATATGTAATATATAATTTGCTCAATTGCCAAACTGCCTGAACTATATAGTCAATTTGCGGTATGGATTGTTTCTCTCCCCACCATGGGTTATTGTCTACAACAAAGCGATTTTTCAATGTATGCAATTCTTCAACTTCTTTACCCGGTAATGTCTTTTCTAGCTTTTTTAACGTTATATCAGTATGATTATGAAAGAAACTGCTTCGATCTGCTTTTACACCTAAACCATTCAAATATAGATAAATAATATCTTCTTTGCCCAGATGTTGAATTTGTGTTTGGTAACCTTCCATCAGAGAAATGCCACCACCAGGACCAGATTCTGTACAAATCGGAATTCCAGCTTCACATAGGATATCAACATCACGGTATATGGTACGAACTGATGTCTCTAGCTCCTCTGCCAATGCTTTTGCAGTTATTTTCCTATTTCCTTCTAGTGTTAATAATATATTGATGAGACGGTGCATTCTCATATCATAATCCTCCTGAATATCACTTCCTATCTATCAACCTAACTGTAAATACTTATTTTCCCTTATCTTAGTTTACCTCAATTAAGGAAAATAATCACCTGACTTTATATTATTCTCTTATCATTACTGACATACAGTTGTCAACAATAATACGATATCATAAAACTAGAGGGACAAAGTTTATCGGTAATCACTTGATTGGCAAATTACTATGAAAGAGACAGTATACAGTTATCATCTACCCAAGTCTTTCTATACCAAATATTTCAATATATAAGTAAGGAGATGCTGATATGAAAATAGGAGTTTTAGGAACTGGTTTTGGAGCTTACCATATTAAGCTATATTCTATGATGGAAGGAGTAGAGGCGGTATATGTGTTCGGAAGAAATAAGGATAAGTTAAATGAACTAAATACCAAATATGGAGCACAAATCGTTACTGATATAAACGAAATTATGAACAATGACGAGATTGATTTCATTGACATCTGCCTGCCAAACGAATTACATAGGGAATATGCTATTCTTGCAATGAAACATGGAAAACACGTATTTTGTGAAACACCTATTGCCTATTCCTTAGAAGATGCCTACGCAATGCAAGAAGCTAAGCAAAAATACAGGAAACATCTCATGGTTAATTTGTTCTTACGTTTTGAATATGCGTATGAGGTTTTAGCTTCCTTCGTGCAAGAAGGCAAATTCGGTAACATTAATAAAATACAAATTCAGCGTTATACACCACCTTTATGGGGTGATTTAGGGTTAAACAAAATAGTCACTGACTTAATGATACACGATATCGATTTTGTATCCTATCTATTAGGATCTACTGATAAGGTTCAAGTAGCAAAAGTAGTTGGAACAGAAGGCCAAAGTGCCGTTTCTGCTTTTTGCACATACGACAATGCATTTGCTGAAATCAATGCTTCCTCGATGATGCCTTATGGTTATCCATTTGCAGTATCCTATGAGGTGATTTTTGAACAGGCTGTAGTCCGATATTTCGAAGATGGATATGAAAATCGATTGGATGCAAAATTAACCGTGTTTACTGAAAATAAACAAGAGGAAATCCCTCTAATTCAAAATAACTGTTATGAAAAATGTCTAAATTATGTACTACAGATAATAAATACATCCAAAATTCCAATCAATGATGTAAGTGAAGCTGTGAAGTCATTGGAAATAGCCAATCATATAAAGAAATTGATAACATTTAACTAAAGTCATTGGATATTTATAATCTCTTGCGCCAAGGCCAGAGGAACGCTATTCACCTCATTTTCGCAGAATTACATAAATGTAAAAACTGTACTGCCCAAAAAGTTAAGTCACATAATAATGCATTTTTTGATTTATAATCTGGTTCTAACCTAACATCAACATAGGCTGTAGGATATTCAATTTTTTTCGGCGAATAGCGTTTATTATGAGGTAGGTCAAAGTTCAATCTTAAAATACCATCACCGCTTAGTGCTTCTTCAAGATTAGCTACAGATTCACGAATGACACCAACCTCTTTGCCAATACCAAGCATTGCAATTTCAGTTAATGGACGACGATACAGAATCGTATCAATAGTATTAACCTGAAATGGCCTAAGAGGTCGAATCAAGGCAAAACATGGAGCGACGTACTTTCCATTTATGCGAAT
>JAEWHR010000235.1 GCA_023387655.1 Bacillota bacterium | reverse complement strand
GATTTATATTATATAGAGAACTGGACACTTGGCCTTGACTTTAAGATATTATTCTTAACTATATTCAAAGGATTTATTAATAAGAATGCCTATTAGGTTATAATTATTGGTATCTGATTAGTATGAGATTGTTCCTTGTGTGTACTTTTTATCTATAACGTAGAGGAAGAATACTGTAGCATAGATTGTTACAGTATTCTTTTTTTAATTAGTTAGATTTAACGAAAATTTAATTTGAATGTTTGTGTTATAAGGGCTACAATAAAAAACATCATATGAAATTGTAAAAGTAGAATAGAGAGGGTTCTTTATTAAAAAATTGGAGGTAAAGTTATGAGATGGAGAGAGGCAATCGCCAGGTTTATGGTTGGAAGATATGGTTCAGACGCATTGACAAGAGCAATGTCAGTAGTAGCCATGGTCTTTTTACTACTATCGTGGTTTGTACTACCTCAAGTGTTTTATACGTTAGCACTAATTTTAATGGTATTTAGTACATTTCGAATGTTTTCACGGAATCATCAGCAACGATATAAAGAGAACTTATGTTATACAAAGCAAGTAGATAAGGTGAAGTATTATATTAGTAAATTAAAATATCGAAGTAGTCAGAGTAAGACTCACCATATTTACTCTTGTCCTCAGTGTAAGCAAAAGATTCGAGTACCTAAGGGAAAAGGAAAGATTATGATTCGTTGCCCAAAGTGTCAAACTGAGTTTATGAAAAAGAGCTAGTTGTGGGGGAACGGGTTTTGGAACCTATTGTTTAATGCTAGGCATTACGTTATAATGACCATGACAGCCATAGTTATAGATTGGAAGGAGAACTATCCATGAGTAATGATAATAATAAAGATAACAACCTTGAACATAACGAGGATCAAAATAAATACGAAGAGATTTGTTATATCTGTAGAAGACCAGAAAGTAAAGCTGGTAAGATGATTCATGTACCAGGGAATATTTGTATTTGCCAAACTTGTATGCAAAAAACCTTTGATACGATGAATAATGGAAACAATCCTTATATGGATTTGTCTGCATTAAATCCTGCAATGATGGGTTATATGATGCAACAAGACATTCCGAAAAATCAAAAAATCAAAAAAAGAGCAGAAGAACCTGCAAAAAAATCAGAGGGAAAAGAGAAGGAAAAAGTAATTGACATTAAAAAACTCCCAGCTCCTCATATGATTAAGGCATCATTAGATGAATTTGTAATTGGCCAAAACCATGCGAAAAAAGTGATTTCTGTTGCTGTGTACAATCATTATAAACGTGTGGCAAAGAAAGCGGAATCCGACATTTCTTTCATGGAGGATGTTGAAATTGAAAAATCCAACATGTTAATGATTGGACCAACTGGTAGCGGTAAAACTTATTTAGTTAAAACACTAGCTAGATTGCTTAATGTGCCATTAGCAATCACGGATGCGACCTCCTTAACAGAAGCAGGTTATATTGGTGATGACGTAGAAAGTGTTCTTAGTAAACTATTAGCAGCTGCGGATAATGATGTAGAACGTGCAGAGCAAGGAATCGTTTTTATTGATGAAATCGATAAGATAGCGAAGAAAAAGAGTACAAATAATCGTGATGTAAGTGGAGAATCCGTACAGCAGGGATTATTAAAGTTGTTAGAGGGTAGTGAGGTAGAAGTACCGGTTGGAGCAACTAGTAAGAATGCAATGGTTCCTCTCACTACAATTAATACAAAAAACATTCTGTTTATCTGTGGGGGAGCATTCCCAGATCTTGATAAAATCATAAAAGCGCGTTTGAATAAACAAACGTCCATTGGTTTTTCAGCTGACCTTAAAGATAAATACGACGATGATCCAAACTTATTACAAAAAGTATCGGTTGATGACCTACGTGAGTTTGGTATGATTCCAGAGTTTTTAGGAAGACTTCCAGTGGTATATTCATTAGAATCTTTAACCAAGGATATGTTAACTAAGATTTTAATTGAACCAAAGAATGCAATATTGAAGCAATATAAGAAATTATTAGCTCTCGATGAGGTGGATTTAAATTTTGATCAAAGTGCATTAGAGGCAATAGCTGAAAAAGCAATGGAGAAAAAAACAGGGGCACGTGCGCTTCGTGCGATTATAGAAGAGTTTATGTTAGACATCATGTACGAGATACCAAAAGATGAAAGTATTGGGCGTGTAACCATCACAAGGGACTATATTGAGAAAAAGGGTGCTCCAGTGATTGAAATGCGCGGAAGTGTTAAGACACCTATGCTGACACAAAAGGGATAAGATATTAAGATAAGGAGTCAGTGATGCAAGGAAGGAAGATTAGTAAGGGAACAAGGCTTAACCGCATTATAGCGGTTGAGCTTTTGTGCTTGATAATTCTCATTGGAGTATATGCAGGAATAAAGATTACGAGAAAAGGTAGTGAAGAAGCAGGGGCTACACCAAATGGAGGAAGTGTGGTAACTATCACTCCAGAAGCAACCCCAAACGAGGGAAATGAAGGAACCATTACTCCAGAAGTAACTCCTGAGCTAACAATAACCCCAGGGGCAGAGGAGGAAGATAACTCTCCAGAGAAAGACAGTACATCTTCTAATAATGGGGAAGATCAGCCGAATTCTAACATGGATGACACAGTAGACAATGCAGGAAGCCCTAATCAAAATAATGGAGATACTTCCGATGCTACGGATACAAACAATAGTGATTCGGATGTAGCTGGAGGTAATACTGGGATTTCAGAAGGTACTGGGGCAGGGAATTCCTCAGATTCTGATTCAGAGTCAGAGAATGGGGATACTACTAGTGATTTAAGTCAGGAGACATTTTTAGTAAATCTCTCGGAAGCTCAATCTGGTGAATTACTTAAAAGCGATGGAGCAGTTGATCTAATTTATTACATGCAGACTGATTCTAGATGGGGGCAAAAAATCTATGGGGGTACAGATACTATAGAAAAATATGGTTGTGGTCCAACTTCCCTTGCTATGGTGATTTCTACCTTTACTAATGTCAAAGTTGACCCTGTGCAGATGTGTAAATGGGCATATGACAGAGGATATTGGTTTTCCGAAAGTGGCTCCATTCATAGTTTAATACCAGATGCAGCAAAAGCATTCGGTTTAAAGGTGGAAGGGATAGAAAATACCCCAGAA
This sequence comes from Bacillota bacterium, assembly GCA_023387655.1. GTDB lineage: Bacteria > Bacillota > Clostridia > Lachnospirales > Lachnospiraceae > Lachnoclostridium. The sequence goes on along the minus strand of JAEWHR010000235.1, from coordinate 21,082 downwards.
GCCGTAAACAAAATAAAGGATGCATTATCCGCAGGAAAATTAGTAATTACCTTGATGGGAAAGGGAACCTTTACTAATAGTGGACACTTTATTGTTCTTCGAGGTATTACAGAGGATGGTAAAATCTTAGTAGCAGATCCAAACAGTAATGAACTTACCAAAGGGTCCTATGATCCATCCTTAATTGTAAATGAAGCAAAATCATGGGCAGCGGCTAACGGTCCTTTTTGGGTTATTAGTAAATAGATAATCAATTTTTTACAATAAAGTTTATTATAGAGTAATACTGCATAGATTATAAGAAAGAAACTATGTGGTGATATAATGGATGATACAACTGATAGAAGAACTCAATGTAAAGAAGCCATTCTTTCAGAGAATGTGGTTGACTTCTTTGCTTTATCACGCCGGACAATCGAAGAAACGATGAATGTATATGGAGCTGACTGTGTCCAGGTAGTGAATCCTAAATACGTTATTATTCATCAGGCTGTTACTGATTTTGAAGAAGTACAAAGATATAATTACTTTTATAGTGCTTTTCCAAAGTGCTACGGTCTGATGGATCAAAGTAACATGGAGTTTATAGGAGTACAAAAAATTCGTAGACAGACATATCTCAATTTATTAGGGAATGACGTATTGATTGGATTTATAGATACGGGAATTGATTATCAGCATGATGTTTTTAAACAGGCAGATAACACTTCTCGTATTGTTAGAATCTGGGATCAGACCATACAAACAGGAACACCGCCCGTGGGGTTTTACTATGGGACGGAGTATACCAGAGAACAAATCAATGAGGCATTACAAAGTGATGACCCATTATCGGTAGTACCTTCTACGGATACGAATGGTCATGGTACATTTATGGCAGGGATAGCAGCTGGTAATATTGATAGAAGTAATGACTTTACTGGTGTAGCTCCCCAGGCGGATATTGTTATGGTTAAGTTAAAACAGGCAAAACAGTATTTAAGAAATTATTACTATATTAGAGATGGTGCGGATTGTTATCAGGAAACCGATCTTATAATGGGTACAAAGTATTTATTTGATTTAGCTGTAGAATTAGGGAAACCGCTTGTTATTTGCATCGGCGTTGGAACAAGCTCTGGAGGGCATGATGGTAGCGGAATTTGGGATGAGTATTTAGAGAACTTATCGGATTATACAGGAATTTGTGTCGTACTTCCTACCGGTAACGAGGCCAATTATGGAGGACATTTTCGTGGGATTGTCCATCCTACAGAAGAATATATTGATGTGGAGATGAACGTAGGAGATGGAGAAAAAGGCTTTGTGGCTGAATTCTGGGCCAAGACGCCTAGTCTTTACTCGATTGGCTTTATTTCACCGAGTGGAGAGTTTATAGATAGAATTCCACCAAGGGTAGATAATAACCAAGTAATCACTTTTTTGTTTGACTCAACGGTTATTTATATTGATTATCGTATTATTGAGAGGCGAACCGGAGATGAGCTAATTTTTATGAGATTTCAAGACCCTTCCGTAGGTATTTGGAAATTCAGAGTGTTTCGAGAGGAAGCGTTTAATAATGAATTCGATCTTTGGCTTCCAATTCGGGATTTTTTAACTGCCAATACATATTTTATTCAGCCTGACCCAGATGTGACAATTACAGATCCAGGAAATACGTTTGTACCAATTACAGCGGCGGCATGTAATCATGTGAATAGTAGTATCTATATCAACTCAGGACGTGGATATACAAGAAGAGGTAGGATAAAACCAGACATTACAGCACCTGGAGTAAATGTCTATGGGCCTTTACCTGAAAATACATTTGGAACAAGAAGCGGAACCAGCATTGCAGCAGCTCATACGGCAGGTGCGGCCGCGCTCTTATTAGAATGGGCTATTATTAGAGAAAATAATTTAACTTTTAATACTACGAATGTGAAAGCGTTAATGATAAAGGGAGCAAGAAGGGGAAATCTAGACTATCCAAACAGACAATGGGGTTATGGTATTCTTGATGTCTATGGTGCGTTTGAAAGTATACGACTTACGGTATAATTAATGTATAATGTCGCACCAACAATCGTTGTTCCAGTAAAGAAAAGGTTTCTTCTTGCGAAGAAATCATTTCAGTACTATAATTGTACTAGATGAAAGAAAAGGATGCGAGTATATGACGTTAATGAACAAACTGCTTCGTGTATTCCCTAAAAAAAAGGTAGATATCGCTGAGTTAGAACGTAAGAATACAGCGCCTAGGGAGATAAAAACAATTACTGTTCCTAAGGGAGCAGCTGTAAATAGCAATCCGTTTGTTTCTCAGGGGAACACAAAGGATTGTGAGTACGAGATACTTGAGATAGAAATTATGCCAGAAAAAATTGTATGTCCAGACTGTGGAGGAATCACATTAGAAGGATTAGATTTTTGTGATAAATGCGGTGGGGACTTGACAAACATTTAGCTCGATAGTATTATAGTCACATAAAAAGGCGTCCAGAGAGGGATTTTCTCTTTTTTGACGCCTTCTTTTTAAACCACAATGCTTTAACATATTGACGTTTATAAGCGTTAAAGTGGTACAGGGGAGAATTAAACATATAACCTTTACAAGAGTGAGTAACTCTTGAAAGATACAATCTGCTGTCTCTGTAGGGATAACGAATTGTTACTAAATTGTAGGAAAAGAGGAGAAAGTTATGAAAAAAAGTCTGAAAAAGTTAGCAAGTTTAGGACTTGCGGCAGCTATGGTTGTATCCTTGGCTGGTTGTGGAACCAAGGATAATGGAACAACACCAGGAAGTGACTCTTCCAATGGAAATGGTAGCACTAATAATGAAGCAGGAGCAACTACGTTTAAAATCGGTGGAATCGGACCATTAACTGGTGAGGCAGCTTCTTATGGTATTTCAGTAAAGAATGGTGCAGAAATAGCGATTAAGGAAATTAATGATGCAGGCGGAGTTACTGTTGGCGATAAGAAATACATATTAGAGATGAATTTCGCTGATGATCAGGCAAGTCAGGATATTGCAGTATCCGCTTTTAATACGGTAATGGACTGGGGTGCACAAGCTATTCTTGGAAGTGTAACTTCAGGCTCTCATCTTGCAATTAAGAAAGCGACCTTTGAAGCTGGAATCCTTCAGATTACACCTTCTGGATCTGCTCTTGGTTGTACTGAATATGAGAATGCATTCCGTTTATGTTTTACCGATCCATTACAGGGTATTACTTTAGCGAATCTTGCAAAAGATTTAGGGTACGAAAAAATCGCAATCATTTATAATAACTCCGATGAGTATAGTACAGGAGTTATGACAGCTTTTACAGAGCAAGTAGCTGCAAATGGTGGTACCGTTGTTGCAACGGAAGCATTTTCTAAGGGTGCCATTGATTTTAATACTCAGTTAACTAAAATAAAGTCTACTGATGCAGAAGTAATCTTTGTTCCAGCTTATTACAATGATGCAGCTTATATTGTACAGCAAGCAAGTGATCTTGGTATCGAACTTCCGTTCCTTGGAAGTGATGGTTGGGATGGAGTAATCGCACAGGTGAAGGACCCAGCTGTTCTTGAAGGTGCAATCTTCTTAAGCCCATTCTTTGCGAACGATGAAGCTCCTGCTACGAAGAAGTTTGTAGAAACTTATCAGACACTATATAAGGCTGTTCCAGATCAATTCGCAGCAGATGGCTATGATACAGTATATGTAATAAAAGCTGCTTTGGAAAAAGCAGGATCTGTTGAAAGTAAAGATTTAATTGCAGCAATGACAGAGATTACTGTGGATGGTCTTACAGGTAGCGTATCTTTTACTGCAGACGGTGAACCAAACAAAGGTGCAAAATACATTGAGATTAAGGATGGCAATTATACTGCAAGACAGCAATAATGGTCAAAAGACTTAATAGAGCAATGTAGTAGAAATACATTTCCGAATCAGCGCAGGGGGTGCTGTTTCGGAAATGTTTTACTTACAGCGAAATTCTTCGCTTGACGCAGAAAAAGTGGAAAAGAGTAGTATAAACTTAGAAGGAAATGTGCCTGAATTTCTGAGGCAAGCGAAGCATTTCGGAGGGGAAGATACCGAAATAAAATCTAAGATGAGGTGATGGTATGGAGTTCATTGAACAATTGATTAATGGATTAAGATCTGGAAGTATTTTTGCTTTAATAGCAATCGGTTATACTATGGTATATGGTATAGCAAAGATGATTAACTTCGCCCATGGTGATATTATCATGGTGGGAGCATATTCTTTATATATATTTATTACAAAATTAAACCTACCTCCAGTAGTGGCTGTTATATTAACGATGTTAGTATGCACCATTCTGGGTATTACCATTGAGAAAGTGGCATATAAGCCACTTCGTAAGGCACCATCGTTAGCTGTTTTAATTACGGCTATTGGAGTTAGTTACTTATTACAAAGTTTAGCACTGTTACTATTCTCTGCAACCCCAATTCCATTTGCCTCCTTTATTGAGGTACCAGCATTACATATTGGGAAAATTACGATTTCAGGAATTACGATAGTTACCTTTTTAGTAACTACAGTATGCATGATATTATTAACACTATTTATCAAGAAAACGAAGATGGGTAGTGCGATGAGAGCGGTATCGGAAGATAAACAGGCAGCTCAACTTATGGGAATTAACGTAAATCGAACCATTTCTATAACATTTGCAATCGGCTCAATGCTAGCAGCGGTGGCTGGTATCCTTTTTATAAGTCAATACACATCTTTAAGACCAACCCTTGGGACCTTACCTGGTATTAAAGCATTCGTAGCGGCAGTTTTTGGTGGTATTGGTAGTATACCGGGAGCTATGCTTGGTGGAATTTTATTAGGTGTGATTGAAAGCTTAAGTAAAGCATATATCTCAACAGAACTTGCAGATGCCATCGTATTTGGTGTTCTTGTTCTTGTATTACTTGTGAAACCATCTGGTTTACTAGGCAAGAATAGAATAGAGAAGGTGTAGGTGAACGGTATGGAGAAGAATAAGAAAAAAAGAATTATAATCTACGGGGTGCTAGCTCTTTTGGCTATTATCCTTGGTTATGTCGTAGTATATTATTTAATGGAAGGCAATGTATTAAGCCGTCAGATGACATCTTTAATTCCTCGAATCGGAATTAATATAATCCTTGCAGTATCATTAAGTATTGCAGTAGGATTTTTAGGGGAATTATCTCTTGGTCATGCAGGTTTTATGGCGATAGGTGCTTATTCCAGTGCAATCTTTACTACACAGGTGGCAGGGTTACCAGGATTTTTATCCTTTGTGATAGCACTTATTATTGGTGGTGTTATGGCAGCATTATTCGGTGTAATCACTGGTATACCAGTACTTCGTTTACGTGGAGACTATCTAGCAATTGTTACGTTAGCATTTACAGAAATCATCCGCTCTGTTATCAACACTATGACCATTACTGGTGGAGCGATGGGAATATCTGAAATCCCTGATTATGCAAACTATACATGGATATACATCTTTGGTATCTTAACAATACTGGCAGCAGTAAATTTAAAGAAATCAAGACATGGTAGAGCAATTCTTTCTGTACGTGAAAATTTTGTTGCAGCAGAAGCTATGGGGATACCTGTTACAAAATTTAAAATTCTAGCTTTTACAATTGCAGCGTTTTTTGCCGGAATTGGTGGCGCATTGTACGCTCATACCTACAGTGTTTTACGTCCGGGTAATTTTGATTATAACAAATCCATCGATATCTTAATTTTTGTTGTACTTGGAGGCATGGGAAATATTCCAGGAACTATCGTTGCAACGATTCTTTTAACTTATCTTCCTGAGAAGTTCCGTGAGTTTGGAGATTATCGTATGCTTACCTATGCCCTTGCTTTGATTATTATTATGATCTTTAATTCTGGAGAAGTAAAAGAAAAGCTGAAAGGGTATTTGGGTAGAATAATACCATACGAGAAAATATTATCGAAAAAATTACCAGCAAAGAAAGGAGAAAACTAAGATGACGTTATTAGAAGTTAAGAATTTAGGTATCTCCTTTGGCGGTTTAAGAGCAGTAGATCAAGTGAATTTTTCCATCAAGGAAGGCCAATTATATGGGTTAATTGGACCAAATGGAGCTGGAAAAACAACATTATTTAATTTATTAACCGGAGTATATCAGCCAACCGATGGAAGTATTATATTAGAAGGAAAGATATTAAATGGAAAGAAACCAGCTCAAATAAATAGAGCTGGAATCGCAAGGACATTTCAAAATATTCGATTATTTAAGAAAATGACAGTGCTTGATAATGTCAAGGTAGCCTTACACAATCAAGTTCACTACTCTTTATTTGCTACCTTCTTTAAACTTCCTTCCTATTGGAAGAAAGAAAAAGATATGGATAAGATGGCTCTCGATATTCTTAAGGTATTTGACCTTGATAAGCAGGCAAATGTCTTAGCTTCTAATCTACCTTATGGTAAACAGCGTAAATTAGAAATAGCAAGAGCCCTTGCTACGAATCCAAAGCTTCTACTTCTTGATGAACCTGCAGCAGGGATGAATCCAAATGAAACAGAAGAGCTAATGCAAACAATTCGTTTGGTAAGAGATCGTTATAAAATAACCATCCTTTTAATTGAACATGATATGAAACTCGTTACAGGAATCTGTGAGGAGCTCCTGGTACTTAACTTTGGTATGGAGTTAGCTAAGGGAACACCGTCTGAGGTTTTAAATAATCCTGAGGTTATTACCGCATATCTGGGCGAATGATAGAAAGGAATAGGTGCTAATATGGCGATGTTAACAATAAAAGATTTGGATGTATATTATGGAGTAATTCAAGCAATCAAGGGGATTTCCTTTACAGTAAATGAAGGGGAAGTAATCGCTTTGATTGGTGCGAATGGTGCTGGTAAGACAACAATTCTTCATACCATTACTGGTTTAGTGGCACCAAAGAATGGTAGTATAGATTTTGAAGGACATAACTTAATAAAAACACCTGCCCATAAGATAGTTTCGCTTGGTATGGCACATGTGCCAGAAGGACGTAGAATCTTTGCAGAACTTACGGTATATGAAAATCTTATGTTAGGTGCTTATAGTAGAAAAGATAATACAGAGATTAATAAAACTTTGACTGAAGTGTATAAACGTTTTCCAAGACTTTCGGAACGTAAAAAGCAAATTGCTGGAACCTTATCTGGAGGGGAGCAGCAGATGCTTGCTATGGGGCGTGCTCTTATGTCAAAGCCAAAAATTATGTTATTAGATGAACCATCCATGGGATTATCTCCATTGTTTGTTTCAGAAATATTTGATATCATACAGGAGATAAGTAATAATGGAACTACGGTATTATTGGTAGAGCAGAATGCGAAAAAAGCACTTTCAATTGCCAATAGAGCTTATGTACTGGAGACTGGTAAAATTGTATTGTCTGGTGATGCCAATGAGATGATGAATAATGACTCTGTAAAAAAAGCTTACTTAGGGGAATAAGCGTGAAAGAAATCGAAGATTTCTTTCACACAGAAGTTTGTGCCTGCGTCATCCTCGGCACAAACTTCCAGCCTACTAATAGGCGTGTAAAAATTTTAAACCAGTATAATACATTGTTTAAGAATTTCTACGGAGCAAAAGCGCTCCTATTCACACATCTACTAAAAGGCATGTTTTATAGTGTAAGGAGGATATGTCATGAGTGATAAATTTGTAATTACAATTGCTCGCGGTTACGGAAGCGGTGGTAGGACCATTGGAAAGATGTTAGCGGAGCGTCTTAAAGTCCATTATTATGATAGGGAGCTTATGAGACTAGCATCGGATAAGAGTGGTATCAATGAGGAATTGTTTGTAAAGGCAGACGAGACTGTAAAGAAAAGCCTATTATTTCGAATCGCTAGGAAGGAATATCGAGGAGAATTAATTCAGCCAGATTCTGATGATTTTGTATCCAATGATAATTTATTTAATTATCAAGCAAAGGTAATTAAAGAATTAGCAAATGAAACCTCCTGCGTTATGGTAGGTCGTTGTGCAGATTATGTATTAAAGGACGTAGATCATGTCATTAAGGTATTTGTGCACGCTCCATTTGATGATTGTGTAAATACAGTAATGCAATTAGATGGACTCACAAAAGAAGAAGCTTCTAGAAAAATAACTTCAATTGACAAGCATCGAGCTGAGTATTATAAATATTACACAGGAAGAGATTGGAAGAGTGCTGAGAATTATGATTTGTGCTTAAATAGTAGTAAATTAGGATTTGAAAAGTGCGTTGACATGGTAATTGATTATATGGACATTCGATTGAAGAAATAAAAAAGTAAGGGAGGTTGAAGGAAATATTATTTCTTTCAACCTTTCCAGTATATCCACATATTGATATGGAATATGCGAATCCAGATTCGGTATTCTCAATCGTTTCTGCAATTACTGTCTTATAAAATAGATAGTATTTCAAATTAGGTAGATGTTCTATATAAGAATCGATGGAAATAGTGTGCTTTGAAATGGAGGATAAGAGATGATATCAAGCAAGATGGTAGATTTGGTAAAAAACAGTTCGGTAATCCGTGCGATGTTTGAAGAAGGAAAGAAGATGGCTGCAAAGTATGGAGCTGAGAACGTATATGATTTCAGTTTAGGTAATCCAAGCGTAGAGCCACCCAAAAGAGTAAAGGAAGCAATCATTGAAGTTCTAAATGAAGAGAACCAAAATCTTGTCCATGGATATCCGAATAATTCTGGATATGAAGATGTACGTGAAAAGGTTGCAAATCATATCAACCAAAAGTTTGGTACCAAGTTCCATCATGATAACATTGTGATGACAGTAGGTGCAGCAGGTGGACTAAATGTGATCTTTAAAACACTTCTAAACCCTTTGGATGAAGTAATAGTATTTGCTCCTTTCTTTGGAGAGTATCGTAATTACGTTAGTAATTTTGATGCTAATCTTGTAATTGTATCACCAAACACGAAAGATTTTCAGCCGAATTTAGAAGAATTTAAAGGTAAAATAACTGCTAAGACAAAAGCTGTGATTGTAAATACACCGAACAATCCAACCGGTGTGGTATATTCCGAGGAGACCATCAAAAAACTTGCTACTATCTTAGAAGAAAAGCAGAAGGAATATAATACTGCTATTTACTTGATATCAGATGAACCTTACCGTGAACTTGCATATGATGGGGTAGAGGTTCCTTATCTTACGAAATATTATAAGAATACGATTGTTGGGTATTCCTTTAGTAAATCCTTATCCCTTCCAGGAGATAGAATTGGTTATCTCATCTTGCCAGATGAGCTAGATGAGGCAGAAGATATTAAGGCAGCAGCGAATGTAGCTACCCGTATCCTTGGTTTTGTCAATGCACCATCTCTCATTCAACGTGCTGTGGCTCGTTGTTTGGATGCTGAGGTAGACGTTGAAATCTATAATAGAAACAGAGAACTTTTATATCAAAGTCTATTATCCTATGGTTATGAGTGCATAAAGCCAGAAGGAGCGTTTTATCTATTTGTAAAGGCGTTAGAAGAGGATGACAAAGCATTTGTAGAAAAAGCGAAAGCACATAATATTTTAATTGTACCTGGATTCTCCTTCGGGTGCCCTGGATATTTCCGATTAGCATATTGCGTGGATTATGAAATGATAAAACGCGCATTACCTCATTTTGAACAGCTAGCGAAGGAATACGGGAAATAATACTATTTGGCTTCCGAGGTTGAGATACAGCGCTGTAAAAACCTTGGAAGCTATATGTAAATATGAACACAGGAACAGAGGATAAAATAACAGCGCAGAAATGAGGGAAATCATGAGAGCATGGGAAAAGAATCTAAGACAGGTTACACCTTATGTGGCCGGTGAGCAGCCAAAAGATTTGAATAAAATTAAGTTAAATACCAATGAGAATCCTTATCCGCCAACGAGGAATATCAAAGACGCTTTGAAACATCAATCTGAAATGCTACGCTTATATCCAGATACGGAAGCAACAGAACTTGTTGAAGAGTTAGCGAAATTTTATCATCTTAATAAAAATCAAATCTTTGTGGGAGTAGGTTCCGATGATGTTCTTGCTATGTCATTTTTGACCTTTTTTAATTCTGAAAAACCAATTCTGTTTCCTGACATTACATATTCCTTCTATGATGTTTGGGCGAATCTTTATCGAATACCATATGAAAGACCAACATTAGATGAAGATTTTCATATAAGAGTGGAGGATTACTATAAGGAAAATGGAGGTATCGTAATAGCGAATCCCAATGCACCGACCTCTATTTTTGAAGATCTTAGTGTGATTGAGGATATTGTTGAAAAGAATCAAGATGTAATTGTAATCGTAGATGAGGCTTATGTGGATTTTGGTGGGCAAAGTGCATTGCCGCTGTTAAAAAAATATGACAATTTAGTTGTTGTTCAGACGTTTTCTAAATCAAGATCCATGGCAGGTATGCGAATTGGATTTGCAATGGCTAATCCGGAACTAATTACAGCTCTAAAGAATGTAAAAGAATCTTATAATTCTTATACGATGAATTATCCTTCTATTGTATGTGGGGCAGAAGCAGTAAAGGATAAGGAATATTTTTATGAGACACTTGATAAAATTATTGCCACTAGAGAGCGTGTAAAGAAAGAACTACAAGAATTAGAATTTCAGATGCCAGATTCCAAAACGAATTTCTTATTTATTACTCATGAGAAAATCGCAGCGAAGGATTTGTTTGATGCATTAAGAAAAGAACATATTTACGTAAGGCACTTTAACAAACCAAGAATATCTAATTATCTTAGAGTTAGTATTGGAACGGATAAGGAGATGAATGAGTTCCTTAGAGTAGTAAAAGAATATATGAAAGAAAAAGGAATCATAGTCTAATTTTCTCATATTTTAAGAAATTTTGGAAAGTGACTAGATTATTAACAAAAAACGGTGTATAATGACATTATACTACAAGAGAAAGTGTAGATGTCATATTCATATAAGTCGATAAAATGAAGTGATATGCTTAAGGGAAACTGTTCATATCTAATTTTTATGTTTTCCCTACAACTGGTATTATTGTAGACCTTAGGATATATAATAATTTTGAGGAGAGGATTCAGTGAAGATACTAATAGCGGAAGATGATTTTGCAAGTAGAAAGTTTATGCTTCGATTTTTATCGCAATACGGAGAATGTGATATTACCGTAGATGGGATGGAAGCAGTAGATGCCTTTACGATGGCGCTTGAATCAAATGAACCTTATGATTTAGTTTGTCTTGATATTATGATGCCAGCATTGGATGGTTATCAAGCACTAAAGGGAATACGTGATTTAGAAAAAGAAAAAGGTATTCCTGAAGAAAAACAAGCAAAGATTATTATGACTACTGCTTTAAGTGAAGGTAGAAATGTTACGAAAGCTTTTGAACTTGGTTGTGTTGCTTATGCAGGGAAACCAATTGATCAAACAAAATTTGAGAATGTATTAAAGAAATTAGAACTAATTTAGTGTAAGGCATATGGCTGTTTTAAACAGAGGAGAAATCGTAACAAGAAGTTGCTGCGAATCTGTTTGAAACAGCTTTTTCGTTTTGCGTAAATCAGTTTTAAAATATTATAAATAATCAAGTGAAATTTGGGAAAATAATAACATTAAAGATTTTAGTTCTTTTAGGGATAAGAAATGAGAGATTGATTAAAAATAGAAAAGCGCTCCATTAAAATTCTTTAGATTCGTTGCAGTACGAAACTAAGTATGCTAAACTCTGCCTATAAATTAATGAATCAGGTATTATTTATAAATTCGGGAGGATATAAAGATGAGATGTCCAAACTGTGGGGATGATCGTTGCGTTATTGTAGAAGAGTCCGAAACAAACCAAAAAGGGTATGGTTTTGGAAAGGGTTGTTGTGGTTATCTGATTTTAGGACCAATTGGTTGGTTATGCGGTTTATGCGGAATGGGTAAATCACATACTGTGAGACGCACATTCTGGGTATGTCAGCATTGTGGTAGAAAATTTAGAACTTAATGATCGTTTCAGTTTATAGTTTTGATGTGATGATAAAATAAGGAGGGGAGTATGCAGATTACCATACGTAAAAAGCATGATGAAATGTGGAAAAAGCTTATGAAAGTTGGAGAGCATACAGGATGCCATCAAAAGCCGGAAAGAAGTTTCTTTTACAATGGTTATCAATTTCCTGTGTGTGCTCGCTGTACCGGTGTTATCATAGGTTATCTAATTGCAATTCCATGCTATGTGATATTTGGTTTTCAAAAAAAGCTTTCTATTACTGGAGCTTTGATAATGTTTGCGGATTGGGCTATACAGCAAGCAAAGATTAAGGAATCGAATAATAAGAGAAGATTCTTTACCGGGATCGCGGGTGGTTTTTCCATTATGTCAATCCAAATTAAAATATTGTCGTTTTTAAAGAACAAGCTATTCTCATAATTTAATCTCTTACCAATCGTATTGTGTAAGACGGAAACCTTATATTTTGTAGACGGAGACTGTTGCTATTTGTGACAGTCTTTAATTTTTTACCATAATGGAATATCTAAGATGATTTGATTTTTTGCCATAATGTAATATTTAAGATGATTTGATTTTTTGTCATAATGGAATATCTAAGATGACTTAATTTTTTGCCATAATGTAATATCTAAGATGATTTGATTTTTTGTCATAACGGAATATCTAAGGTGACTATTTTTTATCATAACAGAATCTCTAAAATTATTTGTTTCTAGTAATAAATGGACTACAACAGAAAAATAAATAGAAAGATTAGAAAACAACATTGACATATCTAGGAATTCTTCATATAATGAACTTGTAAATGATAATTATTCTCAATAATAAGTAGAATGACAGAAAAGGACGTGGATAACATGACACTAGTGGATGGGCAGGCAAATAAAACTTATACTGTGCAGAACATTCAGTATGCAGAGGGAACGGAAATTCGTTTGAAAGCACTTGGATTAACCGATGGCACAAAGATTGAGGTATTAAATAATAAGCGCGGAGGCTCAGTCATTTTCAGTGTGCGTGGAACAAGGCTTGCAGTAGGAAGAAAGATTGCAGAAGCAATTCATATCGAGGAGATTTAAGAAGATATAAGTTGAGTAAAAACGAAGATATAAGTTGAGTGAAAATGAAGATATAAGTTGAGTAAAAATGAAGATATAAGTTGAGCAAAACTGAAGATATAAGTAGAGTAAAACTGAAGAAATAAATCAAACAAAAAATGAAGATATAAATAGAATAAAAAAATAGAACATAGACAGCGTTGCATTAAGTGCATAATGAAAGGATGTAAACCATGATTCAAGAGGAGAATCAAAGAGAAAAGCAGGAATTAAAAGTTGGGTTTGTTGGAAATCCAAACTGCGGAAAAACGACATTATTTAATGCCTATACTGGTGCTAAATTAAAGGTAGCCAATTGGCCAGGAGTTACGGTTGAAAAAAAAGAAGGAGCGATGAAATATCATGACCATCTTTTTAAATTAGTAGATCTCCCGGGTACTTATAGCTTAACTTCCTATACGATGGAAGAAAAACTGACAAGACAGTTTATCTTGGATTCCGAAGTAGATGTCATTGTTGACGTTTCCGATGCGTCTGCCTTAGAGAGAAATCTATATCTTACTTTACAGTTAATAGAGCTTGGAAAACCAGTAGTCTTAGCACTTAATATGATGGATATTGTAGAAGAACGTGGTATGGAGATTGATATGCATCGATTACCTGAGATGCTAGGAATTCCTTGCATCCCAGTATGTGCTAGTAAACGTACTGGATTAGATATATTAATGCATACCGTAGCACACCATAAAGAGAAGTGTCATCATAATGGTATTGTGCATCAGCATCCGAACAAAGGCGAGAAAGAAAGTCGCCATGTGCACGAACACCATCACGATCTAACAATGGTCTATAGTGATGAAATAGAAGATAAAATCGATGAACTTACAGAAAGAATGCAAGCGGCTGGATTTGAAAGTGATAATTATCGTTGGTATGCCATCAAATTATTAGAACACGATGAAGAGATAATGAATCTTTTGTCCATAGATTTAACTGGCATAGCAGATAAAAGTTATGAAGCGGAGATTATTCATCAAAAATACGATTTTATTGATGAGATTATAGAGGAATGTTTAGTAAATAAAAGCAAAAAAGCTGCATTGACAGATAAAGTTGATAAAGTTGTTACTCATCGATTTTTTGGCTTACCGGCGTTCTTAGGAATTATGGCAGTAGTTTTTTTCTTAACTTTTACCGTAGGCGATTTTCTGAAAGGGTATTTTGAGATTGGATTAGAAAGCATTTCTAACATGGTTCTAAAAGGCTTAGAAGCGATTGGAACTAGTGAGATGCTAAATTCGTTGTTGGTAGATGGAATTATTGCTGGTGTTGGTGGTATTCTCACCTTCTTACCTAATATATTTATCTTATTTCTAGCACTAGCTTTTTTAGAAGATAGCGGTTATATGGCAAGAGTTGCTTATGTAATGGATGGTTTGATGGGAAAACTAGGATTATCGGGAAGAGCATTTATCCCAATGATACTTGGATTTGGATGTACCGTTCCTGCGGTTATGGCATCAAGAGCGTTAGAGGATATGAGGGATAGAAGAAGAACCGTATTAGTGACACCTTTCATGTCCTGTAGTGCGAGACTTCCAATTTACGTGCTATTTTCACAAATGTTTTTTGGTCGATATGCAATGCTAGCTGCATTTTCTATGTATGTGGTTGGTTTGGTTATTGCAGTAATTTCAGCCTTTGTAATGAATAAACTAGGGAATCAAGACAATATGAGTCCTCTTCTTATTGAGCTACCTGAGTATAAAACGCCAAATAAAAGAACGATTTTTATTTATGTTTGGGATAAAGTGAAGGACTATTTAACGAAAGCGGGTACTACGATATTCCTTGCATCGATTGTAATTTGGTTTATCTTAAACTTTGGTCCACAAGGAATGACAGAGGATATGTCACAGAGTTTTGGTGCAGTCTTGGGTAAGTTTATCAGCCCAATCTTAATACCAGCAGGACTAGGCTTATGGCAAATTGTAGTGGCATTAATCTCTGGATTAGCTGCCAAGGAAGTAGTAGTAGCTAGTTTTAGTGTTCTATATGGAATTTCCAACATCAGTTCAAGTGAGGGAATGGATAATCTACTTGGCATATTAGCTAGTCAAAATTTTACTGCACTTAATGCATATTCCTTTATGCTATTTTGTTTACTATATACTCCATGTGTGGCAACCATCGCTGTTGTTAAGAGAGAATTAAAATCCACGAAGTGGACTATATTTTCGATACTGTTTCAATTAAGTGTTGCTTATCTGGTTTCTGTATTGTTTTTCCAGATTGCAAGTTTTATTACAAGTCTATAAAGTATCTGCAATGGGTGCTAATACAGGCTTGAAGAGAGGATGATGAGTATGTGGCCAACATTGATCATAGTATTACTGTTAGGGATATATGTCTTTTTTGTAGTGAAGAAAAGGGTTAAGGAAATAAAAGCAGGTAAGTTTTGTAGCTGTGGTTGCTCCGACTGTCAAAGTCATTGTGGCAGTGCGAAAAATAGAGATTCAAAACTTCTAGTGAAAGAGAAAGTGAAAAATTTCAAGTAGAATGTAAAAATTCAAGTTTGAGTAGAGTAAATAAGTTTGAGTAGAGTAAATAAGTTTGAGTAGAGTAAATAGTTTTAAGTAAAGTAAATAAATTTGAGTAGAGTAAATAGTTTTAAGTAGAGTAATAATTTTAAGTTGACTAAATAATTTGGAGGTATAATGGAGATATAAATCTATTGTACCTCTTTTTATAAATGACAAGATAAAATAAAACTTGAATACTTAGAAGTTAAATTGTAGCAATACTTATTTCAGGGATGAATAAATAAGGCAGGGGATTTTAATTCCTGTCTTATTGTTTTTAACGAAATTTAGTTTTACATTCAACTCATGCAACTATTTATTAAATAAAAAGAGGAATTCGAATTATTTTGTAGAATAGTATAGTAGAGGGTATTTTAGTAGTCACTACATATCATATACTATTATCATATCGTGGTGAGATAGTTTGGGACAAGGTTCGTCTTCTTTTATAATAGTAAAGATGAATAAGGATTCCAATTGAGTTGGCTGTGTTTATTTTAGGAATGGAGGTTAGGATGGAACGGTTGAAACTGAATATTAGAAAACTTCAGGAACAAAGAGAACATGAGTATTTAAGTCCCTACGCCGCATTTAGTGATTGTTCCCTTGGAAGAGATATCGAAGAGAATGCTTGCGACATTCGTCCGGTGTTTCAAAGAGACCGAGACAGAATTCTTCATTCTAAGGCATTTCGTCGACTCAATGGAAAAACACAGGTATTTCTAGCGCCCGAAGGAGATCATTACCGGACCAGAATGACACATACTCTAGAAGTATCGCAAAATGCGAGAACAATTGCGAAAGCACTTCAGTTGAATGAAGATTTAACGGAAGCTATTGCATTAGGACATGATTTAGGCCATACCCCATTTGGTCATGCAGGAGAACGAGCACTAAACCGTGTATGCGAAGGAGGTTTTCAACATCACCTACAAAGCATACGAGTAGTGGAGCTATTAGAAAAGCATGGAAAAGGACTTAACCTTACAAAAGAAGTAAGAGATGGAATAAAAAATCATCAGACAGCCAGTAATCCGTCGACATTAGAGGGTAAGATAGTAAGATTATCGGATAAAATTGCTTATATTAATCATGACATAGACGATGCCATTCGTGGGCAAATTATAAGGGAAGAAGAGATACCGAGGAAATATACGGATGTTCTTGGACATAGCCCAGTAGCGAGACTGAATACTTTAATTCACGATATTGTTATCCATAGCTACGGAAAAGCCGATATTATTATGTCAGAACGAGTAGAAGAGGCTATGCTAGAGCTTAGAAAGTATTTGTTTCGCAGTGTATATACCAATCCTGTTGCAAAAGGACAAGAGGCTAAGGCAGAAAAGATGATAGAGCAGCTTTATCTTTATTATAACTCGCATCTTGATTGTTTGCCGGAAGAATATTTGTTTATGATAGAAGAGAAACAGGAACCAGCCGGTAGAGTTGTTTGTGACTATATTGCTGGTATGACCGATCGTTATGCGGTGGCAAAATATAAAGAAATCATGATCCCTGCAGCGTGGGATGTGTATTAGAATATAAAAAAAATAATGTTGAAATCATAATAAATATTGATGCATTAGAGGATAGATAATAGAAGAAATACGATTGGATGCATTAGAGATTGATAATAGAAGAAATACGATTGAATATATCAGATGATAGATAATAGAAGAAATACCATTGGATGCATTAGATGAAAAATAACAAAAGAAATATGATTGGATGTATTTGATAGGATTAGATGCATTAGATCATAGACGATAAAAGAAGTATATTTTAATGTATTAGATGATAACTGATATAGGAAATACGTTATTTTAAAAAGGAATAGACAACGAATTCTTATGCTTTTTAAGATGAGAAGAAATCAGTGTATGAAACTTAGAAATGGAGCTTACTATGTATTATCCAGAGGAACTTGTGGAAGAAGTTAGAGAACGCAATGATATCGTTGATGTGATTGGTTCTTATATTAAATTACAAAAACGTGGCGCCAACCACATGGGACTATGTCCATTTCATAATGAGAAATCCCCCTCCTTTTCAGTAAGTGGTTCCAAACAGATGTATCACTGTTTTGGATGTGGTGTAGGGGGAAATGTATTCACCTTCTTAATGGAATATGAAAATTATACCTTTGTGGAAGCTTTAAGGGTTTTGGCTGATCGTTCCGGAGTAAAACTACCAGAGTTAGAGTATTCGGAAGAGGCAAGAAAGGCTGCTGATTTAAGATCAAGAGTCTTAGAACTTTATAAAGAGGCAGGAAAGTATTATTTTTATCAACTTAGAAGTAAGCAAGGAGAAGAAGCACTTACTTATCTAAAAAATCGTGGACTTAGCGAGGAAACAATTACAAAGTTTGGACTTGGGTATTCTACCAAATACTCCGATGATCTTTATCAATATATGAAAAAGGCAGGGTATGAAGATTCCCTGTTAAAACAATCGGGTCTATTTACAATGGAAGAGAGTAAAGGAGCCTACGATAAGTTTTGGAACCGAGTCATGTTTCCAATTATGGATGGGAATAATAAAGTAATAGCTTTTGGTGGGCGAGTGATGGGTGATGGAGTACCAAAGTATTTAAATTCTCCAGAAACCATTATTTTTGATAAAAGTAGAAATTTATTTGGTTTAAACTTTGCAAGAACATCAAGAAAAAACTATTTTCTTATCTGCGAAGGATATATGGATGTAATAGCACTTCACCAGGCAGGATTTCAGAACGCAGTAGCGTCTTTAGGAACTGCTTTTACTTCACAACAGGCTAGATTATTATCACGTTACACCAAAGAAGTGTATCTAACCTACGATAGTGATGGCGCCGGAACCGCAGCGATGATACGAGCGATACCGATTTTAAAAGAGGCAGGGCTTACGGCAAAAGTAATCGATATGAATCCATATAAGGATCCAGATGAATTTATCAAAGCACTTGGTGCCGAGGAGTATCAAAATCGTATTGATCAAGCAATGAACAGCTTCTTCTTTGAAATCTCAGTATTAGAGAGGGATTATGAATTAGAGGATCCAGAGCAGAAGACGAAGTTCTTCAATGAGATGGCGAAGAAACTGTTAGTATTTACTGAGGAAATTGAACGTAACAACTATATTGAAGCATTGTCTAAAAAATACAATGTTTCCTATGAAAATTTAAGAAAACTTGTAAACCGTTATGGTGCCCAAATGACAGTAGTAAATGTAGCAAAAGAGACAAGGGAACGAGAAAAAGAACAAAATGCGAAAAAAAGCAAACCAGAAGAAGGAATGCGCAGGTCACAAAAGATATTGCTAACCTGGTTAATTGATGATTCCAAGGCATTTGACCGAATTCAAGGAATTATTTCAGCAAATGATTTTACCGAAGAATTATATCAAGAGGTTGCAACCATGGTTTTTGAGCAATATGAAAGCGAGCGCAAAGTAACTCCTGCAAAGATTATCAATCGTTTTGAAAGTAAGGAGATGCAAAATGAAGTAGCAAGTTTATTCTCAACTTCTATACAGCTTGAGATGACGGATGCAGAGAGAAGAAAACTTTTTGCAGACACCGTTGTACGCATCAAAAGAGCGAGTCTTGACATTGCCTATAAGAAGGCAATTGAAGATAATGATATCATGGCGCTACAGAATGTCATGAAAGAACAGCATGGCTTAGAGAAACTGCATAGTTCTTTAAATCATGGTTAAACTGTGAAAATATAGGGTATCGAATAAAACAACATTCAGACAAAGAAAGAAGGAAGCTATTTATGGATGAAACCATGGCAAAATTTCACGAAAAGCTGAAAGAATTGTTGGAGTATGCAAAAAAGAAGAAAAATGTACTAGAGTACGAGGAGATTAATGATTTCTTTTCTGATATGGAGATTGATCCGGACCGAATTGAAAAAATCTATGAGTACTTAGAAGCACATAATATTGATGTTTTGCGTGCACCAGAACTAGAGGAAGTAGAAGAGGTCGATGATACCGATTTAGCCTTGATTGAGGCTGAGGAAGAAGATCTTTCTAAGATTGATTTAACCGTACCAGAGGGAATTAGTACAGAAGACCCGGTACGTATGTATTTAAAAGAAATTGGTAAAGTACCTCTCCTAAGTGCAGACGAGGAAATTGTTCTTGCACAGCGTATGGAACAAGGAGATAAAACAGCAAAGAAGAGACTTGCTGAAGCGAATTTAAGGCTGGTTGTTAGCATAGCAAAACGTTATGTTGGCCGTGGCATGCAGTTTTTGGATCTAATTCAGGAAGGAAATCTTGGATTGATTAAAGCGGTAGAAAAATTCGATTATCGTAAAGGTT
Source organism: Bacillota bacterium (assembly GCA_023387655.1). Taxonomy (GTDB): domain Bacteria; phylum Bacillota; class Clostridia; order Lachnospirales; family Lachnospiraceae; genus Lachnoclostridium. Next base: position 1,092 of record JAEWHR010000235.1, on the reverse strand, counting down.
ATAAATTTAGTACCTATGCAACTTGGTGGATTCGTCAGGCAATTACTAGAGCAATTGCGGATCAGGCAAGAACAATCCGTATACCAGTTCATATGGTAGAAACAATCAATAAATTAATCCGTGTGCAGCGTCAGCTATTACAAGAGCTTGGAAGAGAGCCATTTCCAGAGGAAGTTGCAAAGGAAATGAATATACCAGTGGAACGTGTTCGTGAAATTCAAAAAATATCACAAGAACCAGTTTCTCTCGAGACACCAATAGGTGAGGAAGAGGATAGCCACTTAGGTGATTTTATTCAGGATGATAATGTACCGGTTCCTGCAGAAGCAGCGGCTTTTACATTATTAAAAGAACAATTAATAGAGGTTCTAGGTACGTTAACAGATCGTGAGCAAAAAGTATTACGTTTACGTTTTGGTTTAGATGATGGTCGTGCTAGAACATTAGAAGAAGTAGGAAAAGAGTTTAATGTAACTAGAGAACGAATTCGTCAAATTGAAGCAAAGGCGCTTCGTAAACTAAGACACCCAAGTCGTTCTCGTAAATTAAAGGATTATTTGGAGTAAGAAATATTGGGCATAGAGGAAGGAATATAGTTTTACATGATCTTATCAAAACGATTACGTATGGTGGCTGATTGTGTCACAAAAGGAAATGTGGTTGCAGACGTAGGCTGCGATCACGCCTACATTTCCATTTATCTTGTTGAAGGAAAAGTTGCTCCAAAAACAATAGCACTCGATGTAAATGAGGGACCGCTACTACGAGCACAGGAAAACATCGCTAGCTACGGGATGGAAGGCCTGATAACGACAAGATTATCGGATGGGTTACACAAACTAAAACCAAATGAGGCAGATTCCATTGTCATAGCAGGCATGGGGGGCCCCCTCATGATTAAAATATTAGAAGAAGGTAGCGAGTGCGTTGCGACTGCAAAAGAGCTTATTTTGCAGCCACAATCAGAAATCTGGCGGGTACGAGAGTATCTACATAATCTGAACTTCGAAATTACCAAAGAGGATATGTGTATTGACGAAGGTAAGTATTATACGGTACTTCATGCGCAGCCACATCAAAGATGTGGCTGTG
>JAEWHR010000129.1 GCA_023387655.1 Bacillota bacterium | reverse complement strand
GATGTATTTAACTTTTGTAACAACATGGAAGAGTACTATAACATCATACAATATATTCAAAATATTAAGTTTGAATCTAATTACATAAATAAAATATGCTTTCACATAAAAAATAATAGCGAAGGGACACAAGGGATTAAGAATCTAAATTATTTAAATGAAGCTTTTTTAGTACGAACAAATCCTTATATTCATATCATCCTTCAATTTTTTCTTATGTATGATATTCATTGTTTATTCGCTTTAGAAAAGTGGAAAAGGAAATATAAAGACAGTATACAAGACCTTTTCCATATTATTGGTGAATTCGAAGCATTGACAAGTCTTGCGGTAATTGGTCATAACAGAAAAATATGTTTTCCAACGTTTAAAGAAGAAAGTACTGTTATTTTTGAGGGTAATGAAATTTCACACCCATTAATTCCATTAGAAACAGTTGTATCCAATACTTTTAAAATACAAAAAGCAACTGGAATAATAACCGGTTCCAATATGTCTGGAAAAACCACCTTCATGAGAACAATCGGTGTGAATTGCATCTTAGCTTATGCAGGAGCCCCTGTCTGTGGGAATAGGATGACATTATCTTATATGAAGATATTTACCTCCATGAGAGTTCAAGATGATGTTACAAAAGGAATCTCAACATTTTATGCCGAGGTGTTAAGAATAAAGCAAATCATAGAATATTCTCATAAAAAGAAACCAATGTTAGTTTTAATTGATGAGATTTTTAAAGGAACAAATTCCGCGGATCGAATTGTTGGTGCAACCGAGATTATCAAGGCTTTAAATAAAAATCATGTCATATGTTTGGTATCAACTCACGATTTTGAACTGTGTAGTTTAGTAGAGAAAGCCGAAATATTAGGTGGTAATTATCACTTTGAAGAATTCTATAAAAACAATGAGTTACATTTTGATTATAAATTAAAGATTGGAAGATGCAGAACAACAAATGCTAAGCATATATTACGAATGGCTGGATTGTTAGTATAATGAAGATAGCGTAATGCAATTATCGCCACTGGGAATGACAAAAATAAGAATGGGGGATTACTTTCATGAAAATTTTAGCGATTGGAAATAGCTTTTCAGAAGATGCAACCTGTTATTTACAGAGAATATCCAAAGGGGAGCTCTTTGTAAGAAATTTATACATAGGTGGCTGTAGCCTTGAAAGGCACATGGAGTGTTTAACAGGTCATTTAAAAGAGTATGATTTTCAGAAAGATGGAAAGGCATTAAGGAAGATATCGATGCAAGAGGCACTTTCCTATAAAGATTGGGATTACATTACAGTACAACAAGTAAGTGGTTTATCTGGTGTGGAAGAATCCTACGAACCTTATCTGGATCAGCTCATATCACATATAAAACTAAGTAATCCAACAGCAAAGATAATATTACATAGAACCTGGGCATACGAACATGATTCTTCGCATCACGAATTTGTGCGATATGATAACAACCAAGAAATCATGTTTGAAAAGATATGGAAGGTAAGTGAGCATTTCGCTAAGAAGTATAACTTACCAATCATACCATCCGGTGATGCTATTCAGAAGCTGAGGACGGAAACAAAGGAATTTGATTATCTAAACGGAGGACAATCTCTGTGCAGAGATGGTTATCACCTTACTTTTGATTATGGGCGATATGCTGCCGCTTTAATTTGGTATCGATTTTTTACAGGGGAATCTATTACGAAGGTTTCCTATGCTCCAAGAGGGACAAAAAGAGATTTGATCGAAATCATTAAACAGACAATATAGAAGTTGGTCTTTATTAATTCGTAAACATTTTATCAAAAGTAATGAACGAGCTTGTGCCTTTTGGCACAAGCTTTTTCATTTGTAGATTATTTATATTGAGGATATGCAGTAACATAAATGAGATATAGCAGCATGTCCTTTGTTAACTGCTAATTGATAATATAAGTCGCTTCAATGTTTTGACTCATTAAGATATAAAATAGTCCTGCTTGAATCGTCACCCTCGTTAGAGTGTACAAAGTTTTTATAAAAATGATTGAAATTCTAGGAACTAATTAAGCAGCTTTTACAAATTTTAAAAGCTTTTTATAAAAATTCTATAAAAAAGGTAAAAAAAACGAACAGAATGTAAAAACTCTTATGTTTTTATAACAAAAAAATAATGATATAATTTAATCAATTGAGATAACAAAATATAGTTATCTAAAAATATGGAGGAATTACTATGCAACGAAAGAAAACGTCTTTTAAAGGTGCAAAAAACGAGAAAAATTCGATTGCACCGAAAAAACGATCAATTTGGTCTACAATTTATAATCAACGATATCTTTGGTTTATGATACTACCAGGACTGTTATGGTTTATCGTTTTTAAATATTGTACGTATGCTGGATTAACCTTCGCTTTTACTAACTATGGTTTTCGTGATGAGATTTCTTTTGTCGGATTAAGAAACTTCTCACGTTTGTTCCAGTCTTCGGTTTTCTGGAATGCGTTCCGTAACACGGTAATCATAAGTTTGTGCAACATTATCTTTTATTTCCCATTTCCTTTGATCGTTGCGTTAATGATTAATGAGTTAAAGTCCTTATTCGCAAAGCGTGCTGTTCAGTTTATGATTTATATTCCTTACTTTTTCTCTTGGGTTGTGGTAGGATGTATTTTTGTAACTTTACTATCTCCTTCTTCTGGTGTAGTGAATAAGATTTTAAATAGTTTTGGCCTTGATTCCATTTATTTCTTAGCAGATACAAATTGGTTTCGACCGGTACTTATCGTTTCTTACATATGGAGACAGATGGGGTATGGTGCAGTAATTTATGTTGCAACCCTTGCAACGGTTGACCCACAGCTTTATGAAGCGGCATCCATTGATGGATGTGGACGATTCCGTAAAATGTTATATGTAACGTTGCCAAGTATTAAGTCTACAATTGTCACTATGTTACTTTTGAATTTATCCCATGTACTGTTAATTTTCGAACAGGTACTTGTAATGTATAACTCTTCGGTTTACTCCGTAAGTGATGTATTACAAACTTACGCTTATCGAGAAGGTATCCTTTCTGGAAATATTGCTTATTCCACAGCAGTCAGCTTGTTTGTCGGAGTTGTCAGCTTATGCTTGGTATTAGGTACCAACTTTGCTAGTAAGAAGTTTTTGGATGACTCAGTACTATAACAAAGTTTACTGTAAGAAAGGAGAATAAAAAGATGAGCCAAACTAAGGTTATCAATAATCATATCAAAGAATCAAAATCACGAATTATATTTCGAATTATCAACACATTATTATTAGCTAGCATATGTTTAATCGTTATCTTACCAATTTGGAATGTTTTAATCACTTCCTTTGCGGAAGATAAGGATGTAATGGGTGGTGTCTACTTAATGATACCAAAATCTTTTACTTTAAAGAATTATGCAAAAGTATTACAAAGTGGATATATGGATGGATTCTTAAATTCACTTTTTGTAGCGGTATCCGGTACGGTACTTGCTATGGTAATAACAGTTCCGATGGGGTTTGTTCTTGCTCAAAAGCATTTGGTTGGTCGTAATGTTTTGATGAAGCTTGTAACGATTACCATGGTATTTGACGCTGGATTAATTCCATTCTATGTATTAATAAAAAATCTTGGAATGATAGATAGCTATTTATCTCTTATCCTACCATTTGCAGTATCAACCTTTAACTTAATTATAATTAAAAACTTTATGACTTCGATTCCACAGAGTCTAATTGAATCCGCAAAATTAGATGGATGTAACGATTTTACTGCACTAATAAGAATTGTACTTCCATTATCTGTACCTATTTTAGCGGCAGTTACGTTATTCTACTTTGTGTCTTTCTGGAATCGATATACAGAAGTTGTAATGTTTATTAATAGTAATTCAAAATATACACTTCAGGTTATGCTTCGTGCTCTCGTATTCCAAAGTGATGGGTCCTTGGGTGAAAACAATATTGTCTATGAGAATATGAAGATGGCAGTCATGGTTCTTGGTATGTTGCCAGTACTAATTATTTATCCTTTCGTTCAGCGCTATTTTGTTAGTGGCTTATTATTGGGGGGCGTAAAGGAATAACGAAAGATTTTTTCGCGAAGGGGTTTTTCCCTTCGCAAAAAAATAAACAAAAGCATTAAGGAGAGAAGATTATGAAAAGAGTTACAACTATGGTATTGGTCTTAGCTATGGCAGTTTCTATGCTAACCGCTTGTGGCAAAGACAAGGGTGGGAGTACATCCGCAGATGGAACAAAAAAAGTGGAACTTTCTTTAAGTTCTCCAGACAACACGTTCGGTTATTGTACCGATGCTGATTTACAAAAAGCAGTAACAAAAAAGTTAGAAGAGAAAACTGGCACTAGTTTAAAAACAATTATCCCACCTGTTTCTAGTTATAATGAAAAGGTTGAAACAATGATTGCTGGTGGGGACGTTCCAGATATCTTCACTGTTTCTCAGGCAATGACAAAGCTTCCAAATTACATTGCAAGAGGTAAAGTTTTAAAATTAAATGACTACATAGCAAAGTCAGAGAAGCTTTCTTCTATCCCACAAGAGCTTTATGATGCAATCAGTGTAGATGGTGGAATCTATCATATTCCATATCAATATCCAAAGGTTAAAATTATTTACGTGCGTAAGGATATTATGGAGCAATATGGTATTAACTTATCTACCACTCCTACAACAGAAGAGTTTATAACAGAGATGAGTAAATTAAATGGTACTGGAATTATTCCTTTTAGTTTTCCAAAGTGGATTGATAACTTCCAGTTCTTTATGAATTCTTTTGACGCATATGCTGGTATTTATCAGAATGCAAATGGTGAATATGTGGATGGTTTCCAGGAACCACAGATGATGGATGCATTAAACTATCTTCGCGAGTTATATACTAGCGGAATCATTGATCAGGAGTTTATTACAACAGAAAATGCTACTATGAGAGAGTATGTGTATACTGGTAAAGCTGCAAGTGCTCTTGATTACACAACAAATTATACAAATTACGTTTCTCAATCGAAAGCTGCCGGAGCAGAGACTGATGTATATCCTATTTATGCAATTATTGGACCAACAGGTAAAGGTGGCGGATTAAACGAATCCGTTCAGACTGCATTTGCTATCTCAGCGGATTGTAAAAATCCAGAGAAAGCAGTTGAAGTTGTTGAAACATTAATTTTTGATGAAGAGATGTATCCAACTTTCTTTAACGTTGGAATTGAAGGAGAACACTATACAGTAGATGAAAATGGTTTATTAGTAGCAACAGAGAAAGCAGCGAATTCTGGATATAAACCAACATATACCTTCCTTTATGAAACTTTCTTAGATGAATTTAAGGTAAACTTTAAGCCAAGTGCTGAAATTGAAGAATCTTTAGTTTCTCAAAATATGATTATCGATGAGGCTCAGCTACAAAAAGGACCTAAGTATGCTATTCCATCTGGAGTTTCTGATACTTATGATGAAGTTGCTGCTTCCATTACAAATACATGGAAAGAAATTGTATCTCAAGTTGTACTTGGTACTATTTCCGCAGAAGAGGGTATGGAAAACTACAAAGATTTCTGGAAGAGTGTTAACGGAGAGACTATCCTAAAAGAATTAAACGGTAAGTAAATTTTCATATATCAATGAAAATAAGAAGCAAGGAAATGCCTTCTGTATAAATAATTGAAGAAAGAATGATGGCAACAGACTGTGATAAGATATCTGTATTGTTTCAACAAACAGTATGTTATTGCAGTCTGTTTTTCTTATAAATAGGGTTGATAGAATCTCTCATTAACATATTCTTAGTCCAAATTTTATAGTTCTTCAGAAATAAATCTGGTATCATAAGTAGGAAGAGTAGTTAGGAGGAACGCCAGATGACCAGATTTCGAAAGAAGAAGCAAGGGGATACCCTGAAGAAGCAACTATATGTATATTTTCTAAAGGTTTTATTATTAACAGGTGTATTTATTAATTTAGTTTTACTGTGTTTTTTTACATACCGTGAGCAGGAGGTAGTAGCTTCCGGCAGAAGATGGATGCTTTATCAAACAATAACTTATGCTGATCGTATTATGGAGGAAGTAGAATCAATCGGAGAAGCTATTTGGACCAGTTCACAAGTACAAGGGCTAAAGGCAGCGAACTTGCAAAAAATAGATTATCTATCTTTTTTAGATTGTATGAATTATTTAACGAACATGGAGCTTAGCGTAAGTTCAATCTATAGAATCCGGTTGTTTTATGCGGATACTAATACGTTAGTGACCTCAAGAAATGGTGTGTTTTATAAGCTAAGTGAAGATACCGTAAATTATTACCGAGGGTGGATGGATTCCTTAGATGAATCTACATGGGCACTTGATTTTGCAGATCGGCTAACGGATGATGTAAAGTTAAAAAGACAGATGATTTCCCATATTCGTCCCATATATTCTACTGCAACGGGAAAGAAGATAGGTTTAGTTAGTATTGAAATCCCACTTAAAACATTTAATGAATTAATCAATCAAAAAGACAGTGGGGAAGAAGGCTTTGCTATTATGAAAGATGCCAGAATTCTCACTCAGAAAACTCATAACAAAGACATACTAAATGAGTGGTGTAAACAAAATGGATTCATAGAAAAGGTTTATGAAAGCAAAAAGGGAAGTGCTGACTTTTATTATGAAGGACAACAATATCGCTGTGTCATTGAAAGTTCTGATCGCTCTGGATGGACCTTCCTAACTTATTATCCACATGAGTATGTACCACTTGATCAATTACCTTTTCTTTTATGCTGTATTTTGTTTCTTCTTAGTTTAATTGCAGCTTATGCTATGATTATTCGAGTTTCCAAAAAGAAAATTATCGAACCAGTAGAGACTCTTCAACAAGCGATGAAACGGATTGAAGAGGGAGAATTCGGAATCCAAATCAGAGAGACACGTAACGATGTCTTTGGTGATATATTCTATTGTTTTGATCATATGTCTAAACGAAGTAAAGAGCTAATTGAAGAACTTATTATGGAACGGTTACGAATGAAGGATAGTAAACTAAAGATGCTACAATCACAAATCAAACCACACTTTTTATACAATATTTTTAATAATATGATTTGGATGTCAGAGCAGAAAAACTATGAGGGTCTAGAACAAATGATCTATGCAACAGCAGGGTATTATAAAACCAGCTTAAACTTTGGGCAAAGTCTTATTTGTCTAGCAGACAATCTAAAACAGTTACAATATTATTCAATGATTCAAGAGATTCGTTTTCCAAATCAATTTGACTGTGAAATAACCTTTGAAGAAGATATCTTATCGTTAGGGATACCAAATCTCTTGTTACAACCAATTTTAGAAAATGCAATTAACTATGGTGCAACAAGAAAAGAAGGAAAAACAAAGATTCGAATCCATGGATATCGAAAAGATCATAAGTTATATTTTGAGTTTTATGATAGTGGTGCGGGAATTGACATAGAGCGTCTTAAACAAATCAGAAAAGCAATCAATCAAGAGGGGTATCAAGGAACCGAGTTTTTTGCATTAACCAATATAGCAGAACGGCTTCGAATGTATTATCCAGATGAGGGGAGAATTACGATCGATAGTTCTTATGGTGAGTGGACCTTAGTTGTGTTAAGGGTATCAGAGGAGGAACCGTTATGTATAAACTAGTAATTGCAGATGATGAGAAAAATGTTCTTGATGGTATTGCAGATACAATTGCATGGAATGAAAATGGTATTACCGTAGTAGGAAAGGCAACGAATGGATTAGAATTGGTTCATATGGCGATGAAAGAAGAGGCAGATATTATTTTAACGGATATTCGTATGCCGGAGATGGATGGTCTAGAAGCAATTAAGGAGCTGCATGAAAGGTTACCGGATGCTGAATTTGTTGTGATTACTGCATTTCAGGAGTTTGAATATGCAAAGAAAGCAATTGAACTTGGAGTTACTGGGTTTATTACAAAACCGGTTCTTAAGATGGAGATCATTGAGCAGGTTACACAAGCGAAAGAGAAGTTAAAAGAGAAACGACTTGGGAAAAAGGCCTTAGAAGTACTTTCGGAGAATAAGGAAACGGAAGAGAAAAAAGAGAATGTACCACAAAGTGCGATTGAGCGTGCAATCGAATACATGAAGGAACATATCGATGAAGGTGTTATGATGACAGAGGTTGCAGAATATATGAATATGAACCCCTCCTATTTTAGCAGATATTTTAAAGAGGATATGGGAATTTCTTTTATTGATTATGTAAAAAACTTAAAGATTGAGCGAGCGAAGGAATTACTGGATACCTCCAACATGAAAATATATGAAATATCTAATTCCCTTAGTTATAACAGTGTTCAATATTTTTCTACCATGTTTAAAAGTGTAACCGGATTAACTCCACAAGAATACAAAAATCGTTTTGTTACTACAAGGAAGATAGAAAGGCAGGTATAGGTATGGAGCAGCTAGTAACATTATTTTATGACAATTTTAAGGAGTTCCCAATTGGTGAATTTCCGTATGATAAGGATCATTCCGCCACTGGAGAATATCACTATGTAGTAAATCCGGGGTATGCAGGTAAATGGGTAGATCAGGTATGTAATTACAGTTATAACGGTACTGGTCCTAGCTGGATTATAACGGAGTCCGAAGGGAAGCATTATATGGAACAGATGCGTATAGAGAAGAATAAACCTCACCGCATGTTCCCAACCCTTCAAACTGGAACTATTTTCTGGAAGGACTATCATTATCAGGCAGTGGTTCGAAGACTTTCCACCAAAGGTATGGCTGGAATCGCTTTTTGCATGCAAAACAGCCTTAATACCTTAGTCTTTCAGATGGAGAAAGAAGAAGTAAGCTTAGTTTATCGGCATAAAGAAGAGGTAGAGACCTTAGTGAAAGCGGACTTCTTACACGACTGTGATACTTATTATACCTTAGGTGTAACGCTAGTGGGGAATAAGGTTAGCTGTTATGTAGACGGTAGGCTACTTCTTAGTTATGAGGGCGAACTAATAAAAGGTGGGAAAATTGGTATCACTGCAGATTGCCCTACACAGTTTACGGAAGTTGTTGTTAAAGTAAGTGAAGAAACCAAGTGTGATATAGAGGATGCAGAAAAACAGGCAAAAGCAGAAAAGTGTTTTTTACAAGAACAGCAGCCAAAGATGAAGTTATGGAAAAAGATAGATTTAAAAGATTTTGGTGCAAGCAGGCAGGTGCGATTTGGACACTTAACTGGAACGAAAGAGTGGTATGTCGTACTTGGACAGGCACAAAAGAGGATTAACCGAGATGCCTATGCGCATGTAAGTTGTATTACAGCAATTGATTTGGATGGAAATATTTTATGGCAGAGAGGTGAGCCATCCAAAGATACTCCTGTCCTTGGAAAAATATCTGCTGATTTACCTCTTCAGGTCTATGATATTGATGGAGATGGTGTGGATGAGGTGATCACTGCCCATAATTTTGAAATTCTTATTTTAGATGGTAGAACTGGTGAAGTGAAAAAGCGTGCGAAAACACCGCTTGCAGACGATGAGGATAATACCGTAATTGGGGCTCCTTATCAAATCTATGCTTTTGATCGTATTAATCCGGATGGAATCCGTATTGCAAACTTCTCTGGTAAGGAAAGACCAAGTGATATTTTAATCAAAGACCGTTATTGTCGTGTCTATGCTTTAGATTCTGACTTAAATCTGATGTGGAAGTATAAAAGTCCAAAGAACACTGGACATTATCCACTTGCAATCGATGTTAATGGAGATGGAGCGGATGAATTATTATGCGGGTATACCTTACTTGACAGCAAGGGAAAAGAATTGTGGACCTACCCCATTGAACTTGATCATACGGATGAAATTGTAGCTGGTAAGTTTATGGCAGGTAGTGATAAAGGATACTTTGCTTGTGTTTCAGGTACGGAAGGATTTTTTATTGGTGACTTCCAAGGAAATATCATTAGGAGAGATAAAATCGGACATGCTCAGCGTGTGAGCGTGGGAAATTATTGCCCTGACAAAGAAGGGTTTGAATTAGTCGTAAGTAATTTCTGGGGTCATCAAGGAATTATATATTGCTATGACTGTTATGGAAATCCTATGTGGGAATATGAAAATGAATTAAACGGAAATATCTTAGCTCCTGTCAATTGGAAGGGCGATGGAACCGATTTGTTTTTACTGAATCCAGACGTGGAGCATGGAGGCTTGATGGATGGCTATGGTAGACAGGTGGTATCATTCCCAGAGGATGGACATCCAATGATGTGTTGTGAAGCTATTGATTTATGCCATGATTGTCGTGATGAAATTGTAGTATGGGATTATCATTCTTTATATATTTATACACAGGATGATGCACCAATGGAGTGTAATTATCAGCCTGTAAAGTATCCTCATTACAATGCATCTAATTACCGAGGGGAGTATTCTTTCCCAGATGAATCCTATATTACGTTTCATGAGAATCCCCTGGAAATTTCATGATTATGAAAGATGAAAATTTAAATAGGGTGTTATAAATTAGAAGATTTTACTAACCTGAAGATAGAAGACTTCTAGATTACAAATAGACATTAAGATAGATTTGATTAAGAAAAGGAGAACACAAATGATTTACGCAGACAATAAAGTTTCCGATGTAAAAATAGCTTATATCGGTGGCGGTAGCCATGGATGGGCTTGGACCTTTATGACAGACTTGGCAATGGAATCCGCTATCAGTGGAACAATTCGCTTATACGATATAGATATGGAAGCAGCAAAGAATAACGAATGTATAGCAAAACGACTATTTGAACGTGATGACGTTGCTGGAAAGTGGGATTTTGAAACGGTAGGATCCTTACAAGAGGCTTTAACAGGAGCAGATTTTGTACTTATATCAATTTTACCAGGCACATTTGAAGAGATGCAGTCTGATGTACATTATCCAGAACGCTATGGGATTTATCAATCCGTTGGTGATACATCAGGGCCGGGTGGATTGCTTCGTGCGCTTCGTACCATTCCTATGTTTGTTGAGATTGCCAATGCGATTAAGAAGTATTCCCCAGATGCTTGGGTAATCAATTACACAAATCCAATGACGTTATGTGTTAAGACATTATATCATGTATTTCCAGAGATAAAAGCGTTTGGTTGCTGTCATGAGGTGTTTGGTACTCAAAAGATATTAAGAAATATCTGTGAGCTAACGACTGGAATTACTGGAATTGAACGTAATGAAATTTTAGTTAATGTTCTTGGGATTAACCATTTTACATGGTTTGATCAGGCATCGTATAAGGGAATTGATTTATTCCCTATTTATCGTAAATTTATAGAAGATAATTTTGAGGAAGGCTATCATGATCCAGATAGAAACTGGGCAAATGGAACCTTTAACTGTGCTCATAGAGTTAAGTTTGATCTCTTCCAAAAGTTTGGTTTAATTGCGGCAGCAGGAGATCGTCATCTGGCTGAATTCTTACCAGGAGATTGGTATCTAAAGGATCCAGAAACTGTGAAGTCATGGAAGTTTGCCCTTACTACAGTTGAGCAAAGAAAAGTTACGCAAAAGGAACGTAATGAAAGAGCGGTTCGCTTGATGAACGGAGAAGAAAACATTGAGTTAAAACCAACAGGGGAAGAAGGAATTATGTTAATTAAAGCTCTTTGTGGTCTTGGAAGAGTAGTGAGTAATGTTAATATTCCAAATACCAATGGTCAGATTCCTAACCTTCCAAGGACAGCAGTAGTTGAAACGAATGCTGTATTTGAGCGAAATTCTATCAAACCTGTCGTTGCAGGTAGCTTACCAGAAGGAGTTCGTGATTTAATATTACCTCACGTTGAGGGGCATGAAATGATTCTAGAGGCAGCACTTTCTTGTGACTTTGAACTTGCTCTCAAAGCATTGACATCAGATCCTTTGGTAGAAGGTAAGTTAACTATGAAAGACGCAAGGGAGTTACTTACTTCAATGATCCGCAATACGATCAAGTATTTGCCAGAAGGATTTAAAAAATATATCTAAATGATTCTATAAAATATATCTAAATGTTTCTATAAAATTAATTCTTGAAATATGAAGGAAGGACGTTAATAGTAGTTAGTAACACAGCCTTTATTTCTATTGTGAAAATTACCACTATTATTACCGATTAAAGTCTTGTAAAATAGATCAAATAAAGATCCCGAAATGCCAAGGAAAGGTATTTTGGGATCTTTTATTATTAAAACTTTCTCATTTCTTTAAATATTTATCAAAAAACATTGTAAGTCCATGTTCTGCGCAAGAATAGCTATGTCCCATATTTTTAAATAGGTGGAATTCATAATGAAAAGGATTGTTCTCATAAGACATCAAGAGGTCTCGCATCTTTTCATTATCAGATCTCCACGGATCAAATTCGCCACAAGCATGAAAAATCCGTGGTAGGGTTCGGTTGTTATCCATGAGGCATTGTGCTAGATATTTAATACTATACTTAGTTTTTTGAAGATCTCCCTCGCCAAATAACACTCTTTTTTGTAATGGTCGATAGGAAAAGTCGGCATCTGCTTTATCACCAGCGCCAAAAGCAGCTATGTATCCGAAGGTTTCAGGATAGGTTAAACCAGCTTGAAAACAACCATATCCACCATTTGAAAACCCAGAGACAATATTCATAGAACGATCTGTAGGTAGTAAAGGAAACATAGAATGAATGATTTCCGGAAGTTCTTTACCAACGAAAGTTCCATAACGTTCTCCTTCTGCCATATCGACAAAGCAGGAATTATAAACATGAGGGCAAAAAACTGCAAGATGTTCTTTTTTCGCTAATTCTACTAAGTTTGTCTCTAGAGCCCAGGCCATATGATCCCCACTACCACCATGATAAAGCCATAGTATCCTAGGTAACTTACCATTTTCATCATAGAGTTGTTCTGGAATAATAGAAAATACCTCCATCGTCATTCCTAATACTTTACTTGGAAGATGTAATTGCATTACTGCCATAGGCTCACCTCCTTTATTGGATTGGTGATAATATCTGATAGTTTGCATAATGCTTCATACATAAATCGCTTTTTATACAGAAGTTCGAGATGAATATTATTTTTGTGATATTGTGAAAGGTGTTTACTTAAGCTAAAATTTTGCTCGTAAACGCTACTTTCTTCATGTGTAATTAGGGTGATATCTGTATCTAAGTTGTCTATGGTTATTGTACTTGGGTTCCATAAGTTATTTGTACTGTTTTGAAAGGATTCTTGATCTCCTAACCAAAGGGAAACATCATTTTCATTTGCTTTTAAATAGAGAGTATCAATGTCGAACGAACCTTCTATGGCAATTGCCCTCTGATAAAAGGATGGGGCCGCAAATGCTGATAAAATAGCGGTATAGGCACCAGTACCAATACCACTGATATAACGAGAATTTTGCTCATCTTTCAATGGAAACCACGTGGTACATAATGTAGGTAATTCCTTTGTTAAGAATTGAAAAAAATTATAATTATTTTTGGTATCTAAAAATAAACTATTATTTCCCTGTGGCATAATTAATGCACAATTACTATGCTCAAATAGGGATTCAATTCCAAGTCGAAGCCATTGACTATGATCTTTGTTAGAGTCGTGTAATAGATAGAGAGAATCCATTGGTTCACTGGATTCTGGAAGTAAGACATCGAAACCAATTGGCATCTTTAATGCACTAGATTGTATCTGCGCTTGTATCCATCTCATATGTGTATCCTTTCTTATCTTAGATAGAAATTTATAGGTTTGTTAAAGTATTGGTACTTAATTAGTTATAGACGAAATTTTAACAAATTGCAATGCCTTTCTAAGTTTTAAGTCTTCGGGGGATGAGGAGTAATCTGTCTATCCCTCTTATTTCTTAGGCTACCCTTTACAACCCTGAAAGAATATGAGAGAATGAAACGGATAAAATGAAATTACAGTCAGCAATTATTTCTTGTTGACGATCAGGATAAAATTGCTTTGGAGGACTATTATGAAAGACATCTTAGACGTTCACACCCATACCCTGGCAAGTGGACATGCATACAATACAATTAAAGAAATGGCAAAGGAGGCATCCGAGAAAGGAATCCAATTACTTGGAATAACCGAACATGCGCCAACTATGCCCGGTACTTGCCATGAATTTTATTTTCAAAATCTCCACGTTGTTCCACGAGAAATGTATGGAGTACAACTACTTCTAGGAAGTGAGTTGAATATTTTAGACCATAAGGGGACACTTGACTTATCAGATCAGTTATTAAAAAAATTAGATATTTGTATTGCAAGTATACATCCACCATGTTATCAAAAAGGAACCATAGAAGAGAATACGAATGCAATTGTCGGTGCTATGAAAAATCCTTATGTTAATATTATAGGTCATCCTGACGATGGAAGATTCGAACTGGATTATGAGACTGTAGTAAAAAAGGCAAAGGAATATGGGGTAATTCTTGAGCTAAATAACGCATCTCTTGCACCTGGAAGTTTTCGGCCAAACACAAGAGAAAATGACCTTACTATGCTTAAGTATTGCAAACATTACGAAGTACCAGTGATTATGAGCAGTGATGCGCATATTGCTAACGATATAGGAAATCATGAATACGTAAAAGAGATAATAAAAGAAGCAAAGTTCCCAGAAGATTTGGTGATCAATCACTCGAAGGAATTATTACTTCAGATGATAAATAATCGAAGAAAAGGTATATAAATGAATCTCGTTCGATATATAAATGAATCTCGTTCGGTATATAAATGAATCTCGTTCGATTTCCATTGACAAATAAATTGACCACTGTTAAGATATTACAATATAGGCAAAGGCGTCTTGGATAAGATACCTTTGTCTTTTTTTACCACTAATTAAGGAAAAGTTATCCAATTATATTTTTCCTTACTGTGCAACCTAGGTGATTTTGTAAGTATAATTATAAAATAAGCAATTCAACGTTTGGGAGGTAACTTATGAAGCATTATACAAAGAGGGACATTTTAAGATTAGTAGAAGAAGAGGATGTAGAGTTTATCCGTCTTCAATTTACGGATATATATGGTAATCTTAAAAATGTTGCAGTAACAACGAGCCAACTAGAAAAAGTGTTAAATAACCAATGTATGTTTGATGGTTCATCCATCGAAGGGTTTGTACGTATTGAGGAATCTGATATGTATTTGCATCCTGATTTAAACACTTTTGAAATTTTTCCATGGAGACCGCAACAAGGAAAGGTTGCTAGATTCATTTGTGATGTATATCGTACGGATGGAACTCCATTTGAAGGAGATCCAAGATACATTTTAAAACGTGTATTGCAAGAAGCCAAAGACCTTGGTTACAATTTTCATGTTGGTCCGGAATGTGAGTTCTTTCTTTTTGATATTGGAGAAAATGGGTTACCAACCACAAAAACTCAAGAAAAAGGTGGTTATTTTGACGTTGGGCCTATGGATGCTGGTGAAAATGCCAGACGAGAGATGGTTCTTACATTAGAAGAAATGGGATTTATAGTGGAAGCCTCCCACCATGAAGTTGCACCAGCACAGCATGAAATCGATTTCCATTATGAAGATGGTTTAATCACTGCAGATAATATTATGACTTTTAAAATGGCTGTTCGTACAGTAGCAAGACGTCATGGGATGCATGCTACCTTTATGCCGAAACCAAAGTCTGGGGTGAATGGTTCAGGCATGCATATTAACATGTCTCTTGAGAAAGATGGAGAAAACTGTTTTTATGATCCAAGTGATAAGTTAGGGTTAAGTGAAGTTGCATATCAATTTATAGCAGGTTTAATGCATCATGTTCCAAGTATGACAGCGATTACAAATCCTTTGGTTAATTCTTATAAGCGCTTAGTACCCGGCTATGAAGCACCGGTTTATATTGCATGGTCTTCTGTCAATCGCAGCCCGCTTATCAGGATTCCGGATGGAAGGGAAGATAGAACAAGGATAGAGTTACGTAGTCCTGATCCAGCTACGAACCCATATCTTGCGCTAGCAGTATGCCTAGCAGCAGGACTAGATGGAATTAAAAAGAAAATGACTCCTCCAATAGGAGTAGATAAGAATATATTTTCCATGAGCGAGCAGGATAGACTTGCTATGGGTATTCGCAATCTCCCTGGAAGTTTAGGAGAAGCTTTAGACGAGTTTGAAAAGAGTGAGTTTATGAGGGAAGTATTGGGAAGTCATGCTTACTATACTTATATTAAAGCAAAGAGAGCAGAATGGACCCAGTATCGTACGCAAGTTTCTGAATGGGAAATTGACCAATACCTTAACCGTATTTAGGAGTTAAATTCATAACGGAGGTGGTCAATTTTGCTGAGTATTATCATAGCGTTCCCAAAGATTGAGGATGCAAATAACATAAGAAATATCTTAGTTCGTGGCGGATACGAAGTGAATGCGACCTGTTCTACTGGTTCACAGGCAATCACAATAGCAAATGAGCTCGATGAAGGGATCGTGATCTGTGGATTTCGACTTTCTGATATGCTATATCGAGAGTTAAATGCTTACCTACCTCGTGGATTTGAGATGCTTTTATTAGCTTCACCACAAAAGCTATTAGAATGTGCAGATGGTAATATACTAAGCCTTAGTATGCCAATTAAATTGCAGGATCTTCTCAATACCCTGGAGCTGATGAGTTACAATTACATGCGCCGAAAGAAAAAAGATAAGAATAAACCCAAAGATCGTACGATAGCTCAGAAAGAGACTATTACTAGAGCCAAGACTCTATTAATGGAACGTAATAAAATGACAGAAGAAGAAGCACATCGTTACATTCAGAAAACTAGTATGGACAGTGGTACGAATATGGTAGAAACGGCGGAAATGATTTTAAGTATGATGTAATTGGATTCATTTTTTACATCATAGGTATTCGAAATTCCTATTCTATGAAAGCGGCTGAAATCTTGCATTTGAACAAATAGCTGTATATAATTAATTATCAGATATTTTATGGAAATATAGGAACATCAGTATTAAGTAGATGTTCCTATAGAATCGAAACAATTGTATTATGGGAGTATCAATTTTACTGTTGACAGAATGGAGATTAATATGAAATTTACAAAGATGCAAGGTTGTGGAAATGATTATGTATATGTGAATTGTTTTGAAGAAACATTAGACAATCCAAATGAAATAGCAAAAAAGGTGAGTGATCGACGTTTTGGGATTGGTTCAGATGGATTAATATTAATTAAACCTTCTGACATCGCAGATTTTACGATGCATATGTACAATGCAGATGGATCTCAAGGGAAAATGTGTGGAAATGGGATTCGCTGTGTTGGTAAATATGTTTATGACCATGGTATGACTCAGAAAACAAGCCTCGCAATTGAGACATTAGGTGGTGTGAAATACTTAGATCTAATTGTTGAAGGAGAGAAAGTAACAGAAGTAACCGTTGATATGGGCGAACCAGTATTAGACCCTAAATTAATTCCGATTTCAGTCGATCAGGAACAGGTATTAAATATGCCAATTACAATTGCGAATCGTGAATTTTTCATTACTGGTGTATCCGTAGGAAATCCACACGCTGTTACTTTTATTGAGGATACAAATTCTTTCCCTATTGAAACCTATGGTCCATTATTTGAAGAACATCCATTATTTCCAGAAAAGATCAATACGGAGTTTGTACAGATTATTGATCGCAAGACTGTTAATATGCGAGTTTGGGAGCGTGGTTCTGCGGAAACGCATGCTTGTGGAACCGGTGCGACATGCTCTGTGTATGCAGCAATTTTAAATGGATTAACAGAGGATGAAGTGACTGTTCACATGCTGGGCGGGGATGTTGTTATTCGTTATGACAGAGAAAAAAATCATCTCTATATGACGGGCCCTGCGGTTACGGTTTTTGAAGGTGAGATAGACATATAAGAAGAAACCTAATCTTTTTCTCGTTTATTATAAGTTTAATCAATAAAAAGTTAGAGACTACGAATCATCGGTACAATTAATAGGAACAAAAAAAGTGAGCAGGATTGGAGGTTACGATGTTTAAAATAAATGAAAATTATTTGAAATTACAAGGTAGCTATTTATTTTCCACAATCGGTAAGAAAGTACGGACGTTTAAGGAAGAAAATCCAGACAAGAATGTAATTAGTTTAGGTATTGGTGATGTGACACTGCCCCTTGCAAAAAGCATAATAAGTGCGCTTCATAAGGCGACGGATGAGATGGCTGCGAAAGAAACATTCAGAGGCTATTCTCCTGATTTAGGTTATGAATTCTTACGTAGTGCAATCGCAAAGCATGATTATGAAACTAGAGGAGTCCAAATTGCGATTGATGAAATCTTTGTCAGCGATGGTGCTAAGAGTGACTCTGGTAACATTGGAGATATCTTTGCAGAAGATAATAGAATTGCAGTTTGTGATCCAGTGTATCCAGTCTATGTCGATACGAATGTGATGGCTGGAAGAACAGGAGAGTTTGATTCATCTACTGGTAAATGGAGTAACGTCATCTATATGCCTTGTACGAAAGAAAATAATTTTATTCCAACGCTACCAAAGGATACTCCAGATATTATCTATCTCTGTTTTCCTAACAATCCAACAGGCTCAGCAATTACAAAGAGTGAACTTCAAAAATGGGTGGATTATGCCAATGTAAAGGGAGCAGTTATAATATATGATGCCGCATATGAGGCATACATTAGCGAAGAAGATTGCCCTCACACCATTTATGAATGCGATGGCGCAAAAAAATGTGCCATAGAACTTCGAAGCTTTAGTAAAAATGCAGGATTTACAGGAACTAGACTTGGTTTTACAGTAGTACCAAAGGAGCTTACTTGTGATGGTGTTTCGTTAAATAGCTTATGGGCAAGGCGCCATGGTACGAAGTTTAATGGTGCTCCATATATTATTCAAGCTGCTGGTGCTGCGGTTTATTCACCAGAAGGAATTGCAGAAACAAGAGAGCAGATTGAGTACTATATGAATAATGCACGGGTTATACGGGATAGTTTATTAGAAGCTGGATATCAGGTATCTGGTGGTGTCAATGCACCATACATCTGGTTACAGACACCAAATGGTATGACCTCATGGGAATTCTTTGACTATCTTCTTCAAAATGCTTCTGTTGTTGGTACTCCAGGTTCAGGCTTTGGACCAAGTGGAGAAGGATATTTTAGACTGACAGCGTTTGGAACGTATGAAAATACACTGGAAGCTTTAAGAAGAATTAAAAATCTTTAGTATAAGAAAGCTAATAAAAAAATAGTTAATTAGTAAAACAGTTCAATAGTAAAACAGTAAATTAAAAAATAGCAAAATCAAGAAATAGCCATATCAAAAAATAGCCATATCAAAAAATAGTTAAATTTTAAAATAGATAAATCAAAAAATAGTACAAATCAAGAAATAGCTAAATCAAAAAATAATTAATTCAAAAAAGAATGTAAATAAAAAATACTAAATAAAAAGAGCAGATTCACTAATTAAAAGTGCATCTGCTCTTTTTATATCTAAGTTTGAGAGAATATCATTTCAAAACTATAGAATATTTAAAGACTCTTAGTGCTTACCAAACTTACGTTGGAAGAATTTCACTACTTCAACAACTGGAATTGTTAAGAATGCAAGTCCTAAAGCAACGAAGTATTCAGCAACTGATATATGCTCAAAACCAAAAGCTGTGGAGATACCTGGAAGGTAAATAACTGCTGTAGTAAGAACAAGGCTTAGTGCCATACCACCTATTAAATAGATATTGTGGTGTTTCATATGAAGAATACTCTTTCTTTGGCTACGTAAGTTAAAGGAGTGGAAAATCTCCGCCATGGACATTGCTAAGAATGCCATTGTCATACCGTCTTCACTGTTTGCAATCTCCCAAACACCAGCTTCCATGTAATGACCGATAAAATAGGCAGCTAATGTGATAATTGTAACCATAGCACCCTGATACAATACGTCAATACCGAGACCACCGGAAAAAATACCGTCTTTAGTACTTCTTGGCTTACGTTCCATAATATCCTTTTCAGCCTTTTCTACACCAAGAGCCAAAGCTGGGAAACAGTCTGTAATCAGGTTAATCCATAAAAGGTGAACTGGTTTTAAAATTGTAAATCCAAGAATTGTAGCAACAAAAATACTTAATACTTCACTTAAGTTACTGGATAATAAGAACTGAATTGCTTTACGGATATTATCATAAATACGGCGACCTTCACCAACTGCACTTACGATTGTTGCAAAGTTGTCATCTGCGAGTACCATATCGGCAACGTTCTTTGTAACGTCAGTACCTGTGATACCCATACCAACACCGATATCAGCAGATTTAATACTTGGAGCATCGTTAACACCGTCACCGGTCATCGCAGTAATTTTGCCCTTTGCTCTCCAAGCATTTACGATTCGAACTTTATGTTCTGGCTGTACACGAGCGTATACAGAATAACGTTCGATTTCAGT
>JAEWHR010000114.1 GCA_023387655.1 Bacillota bacterium | reverse complement strand
TTCTAACAGTTGTCCAGATACTCAGGTTTCTAATTCTACATCATTTAGCAATGAATCCTATAATGTAGCGTTTTATACAAATGATGTAAAAAATTCAGATTTCTCTGCAAATGGAATTCTATCCTACAAGACGAAATATACCGATGTAGGAGAAAATTTAAAATTATTAGGAAGCCAGGAAAACAATAAAGTATATGGTAAGAATAACTATTATTGGAAAGACTGAAAATCCACAAGTACTGAGAACAATGAAGTATCAAGTGATTGGTTCGTGAATCTCGACACAACAACAGAGATAACAAGAAATGAAGATGGTAGAATCAACATGAACGGCCTGCTAGAATTAACAGACAAAGCACCAGCTGGTGTAGGTGCTAGAATGATCGGTAACCCATCGAAAGAAATACTAATAGAAGAAGAACCGGAGACCCCAGTGACACCGGAAACACCTTCTGAAACCCCAGCACCAACAGCTACTCCAGCTCCAACAGCAACACCAACACCAACACCTACCCCAGAGTTAACAAAAGAAGAGATTCTTGAACACTTAACACCAAAGCGTACTGGTTCTCTTTATACTGGCGGTAAGAGCTCAAATCTTGGTTGGTTTGGATTAAAGCTTCCAAAGAATGTTGTGAAGGTAACTAACTTTGATGAGGAGACATTAAGTAAGCTTGGTGAGGGTCTAGTACCAATTACGATTACTTATACATCGAACAAACCAGGCATTGTAACAGTAAAACAAAATGGTCGTCTGATTGCTAAAGAATCCGGAGTTGCTATTATTACAGCTACTGTAACGATGCAGGATGGTACGAAGGAAGTGTATACAAGAAAGCTATCTGTGAAAAAAGCAACCGTAGATTTTGTGGAAAGTACAGTGCGCATGAAAGTAGGAGAAGAAACGGTATTTGAAGTAAAAGTAAATGGGTTAGATGCAGATAGTATCATCTGGATGTCAAGTAGAAGAGATGGAGCAGTTGTTAAGAAAAACCCTGGAAGTACAACTGCAACAATTAAGGCAGTTTCTCCAAAGACAGATTGGATTTATGTAATCGTTGATGGAGTAAAGAAGGCAATTAAAGTTATTATCGAAGAGTAATAGGGAAGTATTCTGAGATATTTAGAAAGAAATATTTATATTAACAGAAAATATAGCAATGGTTAAAAAAAGATCATCCTTTAAAGGATGATCTTTTTTCTAAGCGGATAACGGGAATCGAACCCGCATCCTAAGCTTGGGAAGCTCATATTCTACCATTGAACTATATCCGCTGAATTAATTCCATTTAATTCTAGCACTTTTGTTTTTATTCGTCAATAAAAGAAAATAGTCTGTTAGAGTCATAATCTAGTGTTTCGGTACTCATTTGCAGAAATACCAACGATTTTTTTGAATACTCTTGAAAAGTGAGCCATATCAACAAAGCCAACTTTTTCTGCTATTTCACCGATTCGAAGAGCAGGATTATATAGTAATTCTTTGGCTTTTTCAATACGAACATTGTTAAGTATTTCGGAAAAATTTTGACCGGTATGTCGATGAAGTAATTTGCTTAAATGCCATTGGCTGACATAAATATTCTCGGCAACTTCAGATAACATTATTTTTTTATGGTAGTTTTCATCAATATACTGCAAAGCATTTTTTACGATAAAACTACTAGCAGTGTTTTCTTCTGCTGGGGCCGGCTGTTTAGTGTCGGTAGTACTTATGTCTTCTTTCTTAACTATAACTTCAGAACTTGAGAGATTGGTTGTCATAGCATCAAGTGCATCCAGTAATTCATTCATTTTTGATGGTTTTAATAAAAAACGGGTGACACCAAGAGAAATAGCCCGTTGGGCATAATCAAAATCGCGATATCCTGTTAAGATACATATTTGTAGCTTAGGGAACTGTGATTTTAAACTTGCTATCATGGTTAAGCCATCCATACCAGGCATATAGATATCAGTAATTAAAATATCTGGCTTTTGGCTTCGAATTAAATCCAATCCGTCTTTTCCATTATATGCAGTACCTACCACCTGACAATTATGTTTCTCCCACGGTATTGTCTGAGACAATCCCTTTACGATAACCGGTTCGTCATCAATGATAATCACCTTGTACATGGCAACCTCCTGTCAGTGCTTTCTCACGCTTAGTTTCTAAGGTTAAAATACTATGATACTTGATATTTGATAGCTTATCTTGTCATAGGATGATAGTTTATGGATAGCAAACGTATAATGGATATCAAATGTATAATAAGGTTAATATAATGTCTGTTACTTCATTATTCGATATGACGAATTCTTATGTATGGCTTCCACCATTCGATAATATAAGAGGGAAGCTTAGTATATTTTAATTTATTAGTAAATGAATTAAACTAGAACATAAAGTGCTAAAAACATAAAGTCCTAAAACCTAAAGTTCTAAAAACACAAAGTTCTAAAAACATAACTTGTTCCAATTAGCAAACAACATAACGTTCTATTTTATTCTAGTAGCAAATTGCTTCAAAGTACCCTTAACTTTGTAGAACTAAAACATAGCAAGAAGACAACAGTTATGTTTTAGTTCCACATTTCTATTATAACACAGAAATCAACCTTTGACTGCACCTGCGGTCATTCCTTTAATAATATATTTCTGTAAGAAAATATATAAGATTAAAATTGGAATTACTACCAGTGTTACCGCTGCGGCCATAAGCCCATAGTTAGTACCTTCTTGAGAAGTTAATAAATTTAATAAGATAGTAATACCCCACTGTGATTTGGTTCGTAGGAAAAACATCTGAGTAAACAAATCATTATAGCTCCATAAAAAGGAGAAGATTGCTACCGTAGCAAACGATGGTTTGGTTAATGGTACTATTACATGAAAGAATATTTGAAAGATGTTACATCCCTCCATGTAAGCAGCTTCTTCTAGTTCTACAGGAAGACTTTTGATGTATCCCATTAACACCACGATAGCGAAGGATAAATTACCTGCAATTTGTGGAAGAGCACAGGAAAGTAGTGTTAGAAATAGATTTTCAGTATTTACAATTCCCCAAGAATGCTCCATACGAAATACTGGAATAATAGTAGAAAAGACAGGAAACATCATACCAGCAATGATTAAACTATATAATAGTTTTTTTAAACGGAATTCATAGCGTACTAATACATAAGAGGCTAACCCTGCAAGCAAGATAACCGTAATGGCAACGCTACTAGAGATAATGATACTATTTTTATAGGCACTTAGAATATTTACACGGCTAAAAGCTAATTTGTAATTAGCTAAAGTAAAAACATCTCCTAATGGCAGTGAAAAAGAATTTGTTATGATATATCTTCGGTCTTTAAAGGAATTTATAAAGACCCATACAATTGGATAAATCGTAGTGATTGCCCAAATGCTTAATATAAAATAGATAATGGGTTGCCCAAAGGAAAATTTTCTTTTATGTTTAACTGTAGTATTTTTCATAGCAACCCTCCTTTAATAATCTTTTTCTTTGAATACTGTATTAACAACCTTTGATAAAACGACACCTAAGACAACGATAACAACTGCAATAGCAGAACTATAATCGACATTGCTTGCGTTGAATACTTGATAGTACATATAGGTTCCAGTTAACCAAGTTGCTCCGTTTGGCATTCCTCTTGGGAGTAATGTCCATGGCAAATCGAAGACCTTTAAAGCTCCGGTAACGGCAAGAACGATACAGGTGCAGATTACATTTCGAAGGAGTGGAAGAGAGATGAATTTTACCTGTTGGAAAGAGGATGCACCATCAATCTCTGCTGCTTCGTATAATTCAGAGGAAATATTATTAAGTCCTGTTACGAGGATAATAAAGTAAAAACCAACATATTGCCACATAACTGGAAGAATCATAGTAAATAAAGCATAAGGTTCTCGTTTGAAATCAACTAAGTCTGTTGCACCAAAAAAACCACGAATTTGATTTAGCATACCTTTATCGTAAAGGACAATAAGGAAAAACAATAAACCAAGAGCAGTTGCAGATATTACAATTGGGAAGAAATAAACTACTCGGAAAAATTTCGCACCATGAGAGATTCGATCAGTAAGAATAGAAAGTAACAGCGCTAATCCAACCTGACCAAATACTGTAGCTAACAGCATAATCAAAGTGTTTTTTAGAGCAATCCACATATTTTCATCTTTTAATAGGGTGGCATAATTATTGTACCATGGGTCTGCCCAACCCTTAGCTGATGATCCAAGTCCGCTGATTTCTTGAAAACTGTTAATAATATTCTGTATAAAAGGATAATATAAGAATATGGTAATAAAAGCGAATGCTGGTGCGAGGAAGAAAATTATTGGTTTTTTGTTTTTATAAATATGAGCTGTCATAGTTTCTCCTCTCTTAAAATAAGGCCAGAGAAAGTGCATTTCTCCGGCCTCAATTTTTTATTCTAATAAGTCATGTGATAGACACATCTTATTCCTGACAAGGAAAAGTTCACGATGCATACTTTTTCTTGTATATTATTATTGAGCTGCTATTAAGTCTAAAACACTTTGTACGGATTCTTGAATATCTTTCTTACCAGTTACTAAGTTAGGCATACCATCGAATACTGGAACTCTACACTCTGTAGGAATATGATCCTGAAGAGCACCAGTCATAGCGGTAGCACCTTTTACCATTTTAAGTCCATCTTTTGCTAAAGAAGATAATTTAGATTCGTCTATTGAGCTACCATTCTTTAAAGCAGTAGCAGATACATTAGCAAACTTAGAAACTAATTCATCACTTGTCATGTAAGTAATAAATTCTATGGCAGCGGCACGTTTGTCTGCGTCTTCCCAAGCTTTCTTTGTGATATAGTAACCACTGGATAATCCACCAATGATATCGGTTGACTTTCTTTCATTCTTTCCTGGTACATAAGTAACAGTAAAGTTATCAATATTAGTTGTTAAACCTTCAATACCACCAACCTTCCAGGATCCATCGATTAAGAAAGCAGCTTTGTTATCAATAAATAACTGAACGGTTTCATCGTCGGTACCTGTTAATGTATTCTCTGGTAAATAACCTTTTTCATAAAGCGTCTTAATGTCGTTAAGACCATTCACCCATGTTTGTCCTTGTGCATCTGTAGCACTACCTGGAAGAGCACTGTGAGTCTTAGGTGTTGTGTGATTATAAATTGCAAACTCAAACCAGTAATGAGGTACTGTTGCTAAGGATACAGCGATAGGAGCATACCCAGCATCTTTAATTTTCTGGCAGATTGTTAAGAATTCATCCCAAGTAGTATTAGCATCTGGAATCTCAACGCCAGCGGCTTTACATACTTCTTTGTTTACAAACATACCCTCCCAGTAACCATTTACAGGAACGGAATAATTCTTTCCATCTACTGGAGAAGGTCCCATCATGCCATCCTTCATATTAGAAGCATAATCTGGATATGTTTGACGGATTTCATCGATAGAAACAACTTTACCTGCTTGAACGATAGAGTTTGCGTCTACACCATTAAAGAAGAATAATACATCAGGTTCAGAACCTGTCTCGAAGTCTGCTAAAACTCTTGCTTTAAAAGTTTCATCAGAAACACCTGAGGAATCATTTATCTTGTGTCCAGATGATTTTTGCCAAGCAGCGATAGCATCTTGATAATTTCCAGCATTGCCATCGTTTCCTGCATATGTAGTAGTAACATTTAATGTAACTTTCTTACCTGAAGAAGTAGGAGCCTTTGTAGTACTATTGCTATTATTAGCAGGTGGATCGTCTTTCTTAGTGCAGGCAGCAATTGAAACTACCATTGTAAGAGTTAACAGTAACGCAAGTATTTTTTTCATTGTATAACCTCCCGTGTAATTTTTAGATGATTTATCATCTGATACCATCATACCCTAAGAAAGGGGAAAGGTTAATGTTTCGAATTGCTATTATTTGTCTGTGTTTGTTTTGTTCAATTTGACTATAATTGTGCTGACTGTAGAACCGTCTTTGTCACTTTTAATGAATAATCCACAATCGTTTCCATAAATAATTTTTAAACGCCGATTAACATTACGAATACCAAGGCTCGTAGCACGTTCGTTTTCTACATCAGAATCGTCACTTAATAGAGCGTCTATTCTCTCTTTGTCCCTTGCTGTTAATTCTCCTTGATTCTTAACCTCTATAAATAGTTTGTCATTATTAGAAAAAATACGTAGAGTAACGACACCTTGATTTTGAGCGTTCATGCCATGTTCCACTGCATTTTCTATAATAGGCTGGATAATAAGTCTAGGTACAGGAACTTGCAGTAAACGTTCATCAATTTCTTTCACTACTTGGAAACGTTCTCCCAGCCTAGTAGCTATAATATAAAAGTATGCGTCGGCATAGGAGAGTTCTTCTGCAAGAGGAATATGCTGTTGTTGTTTACGATTCATGGTAGCATTTAGAATGGTCGACAATGCCTCTATCATTCCACTTACTTTATAGTTTTCCAAAAGTCTTGCTTCCCAGTTAATGATTTCTAAGGTATTATTTAAAAAATGAGGATTTATTTGTGATTGTAATGCCATGATTCTTGCGTCTTTCAATGCTAGTTCTTCCAGATAGATTTGCTCAAACTGAAGCTTTAGCTTTAGGGACATTGAGTTAAAAGCTTCTCCTAAAAAAGAAAACTCCTGGCTACCTTGTATTTTTTGAATCTGTGTTCCGTAATTTCCCTCGGAAATCTTATGAGCGGCAGTGATTAAGTGGAATATCGGTTTTGTAATCTTACGGTGAAAGAATCGAAAGACAATGAGAACGAATGCAAATAATAATGGAATTGATAATGAAATAATATATCTTAATGCATCCATTTCATAGAGTATGACATCGCCGTCTAATTTTGCTACAAAGGTTAAGATATCCTGATTGTATTTTAACGTTTTATATACATAAGACCCTTTTTCATCTTTATAGTAGATGGATCGATCGGTAATATTATTATAACGAGGTAGATAATCAGTCTCTCCGGAACCCCATAATAAACTGCCATTTTTATAGATAGTACCTTTCTCATATCCCCAGATAGTAGCTATGCTATCAAAGACGGAATCATTATTTAGTTCCATAACAATAACAGCATATGGTTCAAAACTTGGTGTCATGAGGTTTCTAACCATGTATACGCGATCACCATAAGGCATAAATTCAACCTGAGTATCTAAATTTTTTGATATCTCTATTACCTGAGATAAGACATATTGTTGGAAATACTGTACATTGGAATATGTAGAATTATTTTTGTTGCTGTATGTGCAATAAACATATCGTGGATTGTCAGCAAATATAAGCATAGTACTAAGAAAACGATCATCGAATCTATATTGTTGGCTTAAAAATGAGTTGATATCCTCATAAAACAGTTGCTTATTATTGTTTATGAGATATTGATTATAACTTTCCCGTATGGTTGGGTAATAAGAAGCATTTTTTGATGCAATAATAGAGTCATGCATCCTTGAGAGACAAATTTCTACTGCTTTTTCTGTGGAGTTGATAATGGTTTCTTTTGTCTGTTGGTTTAAGTTACGAAAAACAAAGTTAAGTACAATAATAGTTAATAAGGTAAGTGGTATAACCCAGCATAGAATAAGAGTACGCACCATACTCCACTTTAAGGATTCATTATCGTTTGGTTTTATATGTATTTTCATCTTAACTCCCATCTGTGTCTCTAGCACATGAGGCAACAAGAGAATAAAAGCAGAAATTCCAAACGGATAGAATTTCTGCTTTTAATTTTTCATGGTACTTATGGAACTATTATACCATGAAACATTCATGATTACGATTCATCTTTTAAAATAAATTACTTATGATATGGAGGGACTCCTGTACCAAAGAGGCACAGGAGTTACTAAGATAGTATATTAAGGCTCTGGTGTGAGTCCTAAGTAGTCTTCATATAGAGAGATTATTTTACGAGCTGTTTTAATCGAACCCATTTCACAAAAAATTCGAAGGAGAGGCTCAGTTCCTGAGAATCTTGCTACAACCCAACCACCGTTTTTAAAATACACTTTGCTTCCATCAAGATAAGAAACGTGATCTATTTCCGTTGGGAATATAGGAAGCTTTTTATCTTCTATTAATACCTTATAGATTTCATTCCTCTTTTCTTGACTAAAACGGTAGTTAGCTTCTTCCATCTCGATAGAACCAAATTCTTGTTCGATATCTTGATAAATTTCAGATAGTTTTTTGCCTGTAATTGCTATCATTTCTACTAAGAGAGCGGCGGCATATACACCATCTTTCCCTTTGATATGACCTCTAACGGTGAGTCCGCCTGAGGATTCTCCACCAATAATTGCATTTGTGGCATTCATTTTTGCAGAAATATGCTTGAATCCCACTGGAACTTCATAGCATTCTTGGCCAAATTTTTTCGCAACTTTATCAAGCATATGAGTAGTAGCGATATTTCTTACAACCGGACCCTTCCAGCCTCTATACTTTACAAGGTAATAATAAAGGAGAACAAGAATATCGTTTGGATGAAGAAAATGTCCAGTATCATCAATTACGCCAATACGATCAGCATCACCATCCGTTGCGATACCAATATCACATTTACGATCAATAACAGCACGCTGTAAAGAGTGAAGAGTAGTAGCGGAAGGGGAAGGAAGCTTACCTCCAAACAGTGTATCATGTCGATCATGAATCGTGTAGACTTCACAACGTGCGGTGTGAAAGATTGTTGTAAGAGAAGTTTCACTAACTCCATACATTGGATCAATCACGATTTTTAAACTCCTGTTACGAATAGCATCCATATCGACACTATCGATTATATTATCAAGGTATTCATTCAAAGGATAGATCTCCTTAATGAGTCCTGCAGATATTGCTTCTTCATAGTCCATGTCTTTGACATCTGCTGAAGTTAATTTGCTAATATACCCTTCTATGTCTTGGGTCTGAAGTTCATCTGCATCTCTACCACCAGCGGTAAAAACTTTAATTCCGTTATAAATTGCAGGATTATGACTGGCGGTAATCATAAGACCATATGGCAGGTTATATTTCATAACATAGAACATGATAAGCGGGGTAGGTGAAGACTTATTAACAAGAGAAGCGTGAATTCCTTCTTTTGCAAAGACAACAGCAGCCCATTGCATTGCTTCTTTTGCCAAGAATCTTCGGTCATATCCCAATACAATTCCTTTCTCAGCAACGCCTTCTGCCTTCATTTTATCACAAAGGCCTTTCGCAAGTAGTTGTATGTTTGATTTGGTGAAGTCATCCCCAATAATTGCACGCCAACCCCCAGTACCAAATTTAATCATAATAAAACTTCCTTTCTATTCCTCTAATTTCCCATCACGACACGAACATGGTGAGTGGTATTTGGTTCCTGAACCGGAAGTCTCTCCACCAGTTTTCCATCAAGATAGATTTCTTTCACGCCCTTCATAACCCCATTTGGATTTTCAACAGAAATCTCATACACGGCACCTCGCCATTCTCGAGTTACTTGGAAGTTATCCCATGAACCAGGTATGCAAGGATTAATTTCTAAATAGTCGTATTGAGGTTTAATACCTAACATATATCTAGTCGCACTGAAATATGCCCAGCCACCGGTACCAGTCATAAATGGATGTCTTGCACGGCCAAAAGCTGTGTGATCTCTACCCATTATAAATTGGCAATAAGAATATGGCTCTGCTTCACGAATTTCAATCTTATCATTTTGGTAGTATGGGCAAAGAGCATTGTAAAATTCCATTGCTCTATCACCACGACCAAGTTCACACTCTGCAGCCCATGCCCATGGATTTGGATGACTAAAAATTGCACCATTTTCTTTTAATCCAGGATAAACACGGGTGATAAATCCAATGTCACTATCTGGAACAGTATAGGAAGGAGCATTTAACAAGATTCCATATGGAGTATACAAATGTTCATATACACTATCCATAGCTTTGATTCCTTTTTCTGTAGTTGCTGCACCAGATAATACAGCCCATGCATTTGACTCTAAGTGAATTTTTCCTTCTTTATCTTCTATAGTACCAATTTTTTTACCGTTTTTGGTAATGCCACGAATATACCATTCCTGATCCCATAACTCGTTGTTACATACTTCTTTTACTTGATTTGCTAATGCAGTATATTTGATAACATCATCTTTGCGATTTAAAAAATTAGCAAGTGAAATAAAATTATTTAAAGCCCAGTAATGTAGAAAAGAAACCATTGCACTTTCTCCACCACCAAGGTTTAAACAGTCATTCCAATCGGCACGGAGTCCTTTACAAATCCCAGTTGCACCAACTTGTTTTGCAGAAAAATCTAAAATCTTGATTAGGTGTTCATAAACAGTACCCTCTCCACCATCAGCATAGGAAATTACTTCATCTGCAAATTCAAATTCTCCAGTTTCTTTTATGTATTCTACGACGGAAGATACTAGCCATAAGGCATCATCAGAGCAAGCATCTTCAATACCATGAACGATGCTATTTTTATCTGGAGATGGTATTACGGTTGGTGATTTAAAAGGTTTTTTAGATTCTGTTTTTGAAAACCATTCTGGTTGGAATAAATGAAGTCCATACCCTTCGGACACGAGTCCTTGCATCAATTCACGGATTCGCTGCTTGCATTTTTCTGGATTGGAATGAGGAATTGTCATGGAATCCTGCGCAGTATCACGGTATCCAAGACCTGTTCTTCCACCAACTTCGATAAAGGAAGCAAAACGAGAGAACATAACATTAATTTCTGCTTGGTATAAAGTCCAAGTATTGATTAAGGTATCCATTCCTTCGTTTGGAGTTTTAATTTGTAACTTTCTTTGTTTTTCATTCCAAAAAGTTCTTAAGTCTTTATAAACCATATCAACAGCAGATAGATTACTATATTTTTCACGAATACGTCTACCAGCATTACGATTGCCCTCACCAAGCATATAAACAATTCGTATAGTCTCATTTGGTTGAATAACAAAATTGTGCTGTAAGGAACCACAGTGATTATTTCCAAGTTCAGTACTTTGGCTTAATTGACCATTGATTACACCAATCGGATTAGTTTCTGTATGATAAAGACCAAGGAATTTATCACGAAGACAGTCAAAGCCATCAGGTTCTAATGTAGAGGTAAAGTATTGGAATCCAAATTCTTCATAGAATAAATCATGCTCGATAATGCCATCTTCATAGGAAGAACCCGCACAATAAAGGCTCATCTGGAAGTTCTGATTATCTATCATGATATGATGGAAAGAAAACTCACAATAAGTAAATAAGCTAATATTTCTTGGTTTGGAATCTTCGTTTGTTACGGTGACATCCCAAAGCTCTACATCTTCATCAATTGGAACAACAAGGGTTTGAGTAGCTTTTAATTTCTGATAATCACACTCATAAACGGAGTAGGACATACCGTGACGGCAGGTATATTTTGCTTCCTCTAGTGGTTTACCTACTGGTTGCCAGGAGATACTCCAATAATCCTTCGTCTCATTATCCCTCAGGTATACATAATGTCCAGGGCGATCCATTGGTACGCTATTCCCACGAAATCTTGTAACACGGTGATATTCTGGTGATTTATAGAACATGTAGCCACCTGCGGTTTGATTTACTACTACACAAGTGTCTTTAACCCCTAGGTAGTTAGTCCATGAGGTTGGAAGGTCAACGCGGTTGATAACATACTCATTTTTTTCTTGATCAAAGTGTCCGTATTGCATACATGCCTCCTTTAAAGGTTTGGATGAAAGGTACATTTTTAAATATAGTTAAACTAATTATCACAACACGATATTGGTTCTGATAATGGGGGTAATAGAAACTTAGGATTATACTTCTATTACATTACTTGTATCTTAGCACAATACGAGGGGAAATGGATATTTTAATCTTGCTCTTTCTTGTATCGTTTTGTCGACTTAAAACAGGGGTTAAATAGAGGAGAATAAGTCATTTGGTTCCAAGTAATAACACACCATCTTAATAATGGTGGAAGGTATTATATTATAAGCACCATATAGAGTTACAATTGGTGGGATTGTAGGATTTTTCATAATCCCAAAGATAGCGCTTACTGGAATAAAAACAACATGATATAAGACAAATAAATGATAAGATAGTCAATCCAAAGATTTCTTACAATCAGTTACAATTAAATTAATTTTCATTGGAATATAAGATAAGGAGGGGAAGATGAAACATTTAAGAACAGCAGCTATATTTAGCGATGGAATGGTATTGCAACGAGAGACGCCGGTTTGTGTTTTTGGATTATGTGAGGGTGATCAAAAAATCACCGTTATCTTAGACGATATCGCTGTAACAACATCAAGTAGAGATGGGGAGTGGAAGGTCTTGTTACCACCAAAGCCAGCAGGTGGTCCATATCAGATGAAGGTATTTACGAAAGATGAGACTATCGTATACCAGGATGTTTATCTTGGAGAGGTTTGGCTTGCCGGTGGACAATCTAATATGGAGTTCGAATTAAGAAACTGTAGTACAGGATTTGAGGAACTTAATCAAACAAAAGATCCGTTGTTACGGTTCTATCAAGTTAATCGAAGTAGTTATATTGAGGAAGATTTTTATAAGAGAGAAGAGAAAAATTATTGGCAATATGAGACGCAGGAAAGCTTTGGAACCTGGTCTGCAGTTGGCTATTATTTTGCAAAGAGATTACGAGAAGAACTTTGTGTAGCTGTTGGTATTATAGGTTGTAATTATGGTGGAACTTCAGCTTCTTGTTGGATTGGAAAAGAAATGCTGGAAAAAGACTTGGATACCATAGCTTATTTAGAGGATTATGAAAAGGTATGTAACAACAGGACATATGAAGAATACTTAAAACAACTTTCTGAGTATAGGGATTATGAATCACAGTGGAATAAAAAAGTAGATAATTTATATCAAAATAATCCGGATATCTTATGGTCTGAAGTGCAAAAGATTGCAGGGCCTTGTCGTTGGCCTGAACCACTTGGTCCGCATTCTCCGTTCCGGGCATGTGGTTTGTACGAAACAATGCTTAAACGAGTTTGTCCGTATACGCTTAGAGGTTTTTTGTATTATCAGGGAGAAAGCGATGACCACCGAGAACATACTTATGCAAAGCTATTAAGACAGTTAATCCTACAATGGAGAAAGGATTGGGAGAATATAAATTTGCCATTTTTGTTTGTACAATTGCCGATGCATATAGGAAGAGAAGATAAGGACCGCGGAAATTGGGCTGTAATAAGAGAGCAGCAAAATGAAGTTTATCAAACTGTTAGAAATACCTCGATGGCGGTGATATTAGACGCTGGAGAGTTTGATGATATCCACCCTCGGAATAAGAAGATTGTTGGGGAGAGATTGGCTCTTCATGCTTTAGCAAAGATATATCAAAAAAACATAAATCCAGAAGCCCCAAGCCTTCAGTATGCGATTCGATCAGGAAATGAAGTGACGCTATTCCTAAAAGATTCACAGGGTGAACTATATTATAAGGAAGACCAAGTATTTAAAAATAGTAGGGAGCGTTATGTATACAAAGAAAAACAAGAAGAAATATCGGATTCTGGGTTTGAGATAGCAGGGGAGGATGGAATTTTTTATACTGCAACAATACGAATAGAAGGGAATTGTATTATAGTAATGTCAAGTGAGGTTGATGTGCCTTGTTATCTAAGATACGCATATCATAATTTCAGCCCCGTAACGATATATGGAGGAACTAATATTCCCCTTAGTACATTTAGAAT
The DNA here is from genome assembly GCA_023387655.1 of Bacillota bacterium. GTDB lineage: Bacteria > Bacillota > Clostridia > Lachnospirales > Lachnospiraceae > Lachnoclostridium. The sequence continues at coordinate 8,230 of JAEWHR010000114.1, read as the reverse complement.
TACAGTTTTGTAATGCATGTGTTACATAAAGAATAAGAAATAATCAATCATGTTTTTCTAATAGGACGAAAGCAAGAAATGACAGTAAATAGAATGAAAGCAAGTAATGACTGCAAGAAACGAAAGCAAGAAATGAAAGCAAGAGAATGATTCAACTCTACCAATTATGGAGAAGGATCTAGTTTCTCTTGCTTTCACATTTATAACGAATTCAACAAGTAAAAAAAGTTAGAGTTATTTGGTATCACATCTTAAGAAGGGGAAAGAAATTGTTAAGCTATTATGATTCATTTGAACTATTTATTTTTTAGCGGGTACAACCTGAGAATTTTCAGTCAGCGAATTTTTATAGTATTTTTCAATAATATCATATGGTGCCGGACCAAAATCCAATAAGAAGGTATGAAAATCTTTTAGACGGAAATTTTCTTGTAACATAGATTTGGCTAAGACTTTTAACTCCATAATTTCAATATATCCCACACTATAAGGAAGATAAATACCTGGCTCACCGAGAATAGAATGATAGATTGCTTCAGCATCTTCCTCAGAGGATACATAATTGCTCCAAAAATCAATGGTTTCCTTTTTCGTCCATCCTTCATAATGAACGCCAATATCTGTTAATGAGTATAAGCAATGTACCGCTATCATGTTTGCTTTTAGGAAGTCAGCAAGATTTTGGCTAAGCCCAGCCATTCCATAAGAATAACATTCCACATAGGTGGCCCATCCTTCATCATAACCAATAACATCCACAACACTTCGTATTGGATGTTTGTTAAGTTTTCGAAAATAAACATTTTGATAAAGATGCCCTGGATAACCTTCATGGGCTATCGTAGGAAACAGCTTTGTCATATCAAAGACAGGATTATCATTGATGTAGATGCTATTTTCTGTATAAAAATCGATGGGTGGTATTAGATACATTGCGGGACTAAGATGATTTTTCAAGGAATCTGGAACATACTTAACAGTATAGTTTACGCTATCTAAAACTGGAAAATCTTTTGTGATTTGTTCAGCAAGATATTTCATGGTTGCCATAGGTTCTGTTTCTGGGAAAGTTATGTTTTGGTATTGATTATAAAGAGTAGGGTCCTTAATGCTTAGTGTGGTAATGGTTGATAAACAACGGTTTAGTAAAGCTTTTAAGCTCTTTTTCATCTCTGGAACTGTTTTGGAAGAGCCAGTGGATAACTGAACCTTTAACTCATAATATTCTTTACCACCTTCGAATCCACAAAGGCCGTTTTCATTTTTTGAACTGCCTTTTAGAGAGATCAATGTGTCAATTAAACTTTCATAAGCAGGAATCATGGAAGTTAAAATTGCTGTTTTATTCATTTCTTCAAATTTATTTTTTTCTTCCTCAGTTAAATCTGAAATCACATCAATTCGTTCTCTAAAAGATTCAATTAAAAAGTTTTCCTCAGGGCGTAATATAAAATCTTGACACTGAGCGATTATATTATCTGCAATGTCATCAGTCATAAAATATCCTTTTTGAGATTTTTCTTTCTCAAATTCTTCAAGACAAAGAAAATACTCATCAACGCAATTGATAAGTTTTATGTAGGTTGTAATGTCATCTTTTGTATAAAAGGCATATTCTGCAAATAAGATTGGTAATTGCGCTTGCAAGCCAGTCGTTGGGCCAAGTTGTTCTACGAGATAAGGATAGGCACCTAAAGCAAGATTTTTAGAAAACATATCATCTAAAATCTCATAAGTGATTTGATCCTCTTTGGTAAGCCAATCGTAATTAAACTCTTGTAATTTGCTTCGATTATTCTCAACATCGATTACATTCTTTTTCATTTGCTCGACAGAGAATGTACCCAGTGTTGGTTTTATGTTTTTTATACCGTAGTTTTCTGGGTTCGCCAAAGTGTAATGAAGTGATAGTGAGTCGCTAGTTACCTCATCTTTGAACAACCGATCAAGATAAGTTTTATAATTTTTTTGTATATCTTCTTGTGTCTTTTCCTTACATCCAACCAGACTTATTATTAAAATAAGACTTAGGATTAAGGCAATTAATTTCTTGAATTTTTTCATAAAATCCTCCTACAAACTCATTACTAAGCTTTTTATCTTTCTCCAATGACTTAGTACGAAGCAGAACGTATAGTTTAATGTATGTAAAATAGTTTGGATACATACCCAGTTCTAGGAATTTTGAACAAACCAGTTAAGTTTTTATAAAAAAATCCGAAATACATGGTAGTAATAAAGAAGAGACTGATATTAACGAGTTCCGTTAATTTTCGAAATAAAGTGGGAGTGTATTTTAAAGAACTTCACTTTCAACTATTGAGTTTGGGTTCGCTATAGCGGGCATGAGGTATAGTCATGAATATGAATGGGATTTATGCAACTGGAAATCTACAGAAAAAGCAGATAACCTCGATTTCCAAAGAGGGTGCAAATCAACCTACTTATGAAGTGGGTCAAATATTAGAAGGCATAGTCTTAGATGTCTCAAATCAGGTTTCCATCAACTTTAGTGGTCGAGAATGCAAGTTCTCAAAAGAAACAGTCCCAAATGCCAAGGAAGGCGATATTAAAAAATTTGAGATAATGGATGTATCGAAAAAGGGTATTGTGCTAAAGGAAGTTGGAAGTGCAGCGAAACAGGAGAATAAGAAAGAAGCAACTCTATTGTTTACGCAGGTGGAAACAGCAAAAGGCACGACAACAATGTTACTGAGTGAAGAAACTTCGGTAAAAGAAGAGGAGCAAGAACTTAGTCAGACCGCTTCTTGTATGACAGAAGAAGATTATCACGAATTATCAAAAGAAGGGTTTACCATTGAGGATTTTGAACAGGAGCGTCTGGCACGGGCTTTAGAGCGTATAAAATCGCAAAAGTTACAGATGGAAGATTCTATTGATGCTCAGACTGAAACGTTAAAAAAATCAAGAGAGATGGCGGAAAAGATTGTTATGTCATGTGTTCCTGATCAAGGCATGGCGAAGCAGATTGTAGATCGAATGTTAGATGCGGGATTACCTGTAACAGTAGAGAACGTAGAGCGTATTGTGAGTGCTATTAATCTTAGTATTTCAGGGAATGGCCTGAGTGAAAATGCTATGGCATACCTAATACAGCAAAACCTAAAGCCTACCATTGAGAATATCTATAAAGCAGAACATAGTGGAAGCATTGTACGTAAACAGGGAAAAGAGGAGGCTTGGAGAGAGCTAGAAGGGGCTTCCAAACAGATTCTAAAAGAAGGAAATATTCCGATAAACGAAGAAAGCTTACAGGTTGCAAAATGGTTGTTGGAACAAAATCTACCGATTACGGAAGAAAACATACGATACAAACTAAGTTTATCCTCGATAACGCCAGAAGAGAAAGAACATAGGGTACTTACCGGAGCAATTAATGCATTAAAAGGCGGAGATGATCCAAGAAATGGTGTAATCATATCCGTGGAGGAAGATAAACTGAAAGGTTTTATTGAAAATTTCCATCAGATATCGGAAGAAACCATAGACAAAGCAACTAGGATTTTAAAGAAAGAAGATAATAACTATAACCTTGATAAGTTAAGTTTAAAGTTTCTTAATCAAGTACAAAATGGTGAAATAAAAGCCGATATAGAGGTAAGTGATAACTTGAAAGTAATTGCGAATGCCAATGAAATCGCTTCAATCACCGCAAAGCGGCAGCTTGAGGAAATACGGTTAAAGTTAACTATAGAAGCATCCTTAAAGTTATCTGCAAAAGGTATTTCCTTAGAGACAGAGAGTTTAGCGAAAGTCGTTGATGGATTAAAACAACTGGAAGAGGAATATTATGAAAAACTCGGAAGGGAAGTTTCAATTGATTCGCAATCTCAAATAGATCTATTAAAGCAAACAGTATCTACCATAGATACTTTAAAACAGTCTTCAGCAACAGTTCTTAGCTCCTCTTTTGCGGTTAGGCAACAGGTATCACTAAGCCGGTTGTATGATATTAGTATTGGAGAAAGTGATCAGCTAAAAAATGCGAAGGAAGCTTATGAGCAATTAATGACATCCCCACGAGCAGATATGGGTGACTCTATAAAAAAAGCATTTGATTCTGTAGATTCTCTTTTAAAAGAAATACAACTGGAATCTACAGCGGCAAATCAGAGAGCTGTTCGTATTCTAGGTTACAACAATATAGAGATTACAAGTGATAATGTCTTAGCAATGAAGGCATATGATGCAAAGGTTACAGAAGTAATAGAAGGTTTAAAACCATCAGTTACAGCCTCCTTAATAAGAGATGGGGTTAACCCTCTTACCATGAGTCTAGACGAGTTGTCTGGTACATTGAAGGAATATCTAAAAAACAATGGCTCAGAAAGTACGGATGGATTTGCTAAGTACCTAGTAGAACTTGAGGCAAATAATGAGATTAAACCGGAAGAACGAGAAGCATACATTGGAATTTATCGTTTACTTCATCAAGTACAAAAATCTGATGGTGCTGCACTCGGTGCGCTAGTTAAAGCAGGAGGAGAATTGTCCCTTAAAAACTTGTTAACAGCCGTTCGTACTTTAAAACATGGGACAATGGATGAGCGAATTGATGATGAGTTCGGAAGTCTTACAAAAGCAACAGGGTATAGTAATTCAATTACCGCGCAAATTGATGCTGCATTTTATAGTGAATATTTAGTTCGTAACATTCAAAGAGAAATTACACCAAGTGCTTTAAAGGAGGTAATGTCCTCATCGGATACCTCTCTTTATGATAGTACTTTAGAGGAACTCTTTGAAAAATTAACAAAAGTTCAGGGGCAGGATTCTAAAAATCTAATACAAACCAATTTAGAGATTGATGAAGTTATGGAGGAACCCCTTTATCAAGAGGAGTTGGCTCACAAGGAAAGTTTGTATGAGAGTAATAGTTTAGAGCGTATAAGAGAAATTGCTAAGAACAGCAGTGAGGAGCTACGTTTTCTAAAAGACTATGGTCTAACCAATAGTATTAATAATATTGTGGCATCAAAAGAGTTATTAAGCCAAAATGAGGCTATTTATCAAAAGATACCTAATATCTTCCCTAAGAAGATCATGGAGGAAGCGAAAGGTAAGATTGATGCAGTAGAAAACAAAGAGAAACTAGTGTCGTCCTTAGAAGAGTTCTATGTCTCCCTTGAAGAAGCAACAGAGGAAATCCTTTTAGAAACGGATGTTACAGCAAACCAGATAGTTCAGATAAAGCAGCTAAAATCTGTTATTCGTTTAAATCAAAGTTTAAATAAAAAAGAACATTATAACATTCCACTAATTACGGAGGACTCCATTACCAATATTAATTTAACAGTAATTAGGGGGGAAAGAGATGAGGGTAAGGTATACCTATCCTATCCGTCAAATAAATTTGGAACTATTCAGGCAGAGGTTAATTTGAATGATGAAAGCAGCAAATGTTTTATCACAGTAGAGGATAGATCCGCCCTTGAAGCCTTAGAGAAAAATCAAGAAGAACTACTTTTTTCATTAAACAACCAAGGAATAAAGATATCCTCCATTAACATTGGAATTAAGTCAAAATCAGTTCAGGGTTATTTATATAAGAGTGGAAAATTTTATAAGGAATCACAGTTAGAAGCAGATACAAAAAAGAAAGACGAACCATTAACACAGGAAACAACAGAAGGAAAATATAGTACCGATGAGCTATATCTTGCAGCAAAGACAATAATACAGAGTTTTCAGAAACTAGATGCCTCTATAGAGAGACAATAATGCAGAGTTTTCAGAAACTAGATGCCTCTTTAGAGAGAGAATAAGAAGGGATGAAGAAAAAGGATGAGAATAAATCACAATATATCAGCACTTCGTGGTAACAATCAGTTAAAAATTACAAACAAAGGATTAGATAAAAGTTTAGAAAGATTAAGTAGCGGTTACCGTATTAACCGTGCTTCCGATGATGCAGCAGGACTTGCAATATCAAAAAAAATGAAAACACAAATTGAAGGCTTAGAGCAGTCTTCAAGAAATGCTTCGGATGGTGTATCCGTAATACAGACAGCAGAGGGAGCATTAAATGAGGTTGGAGCAATGTTACAGCGTATGCGAGAGTTAGCTGTGCAAGCTTCCAATGGTACCAACACAGCGGCAGATCGTTTGGCGATTCAAAAGGAGATCAATCAGTTAAATAGCGAAATCACTCGTATTTCAACAGACACTGAGTTTAATACCAAACCCCTATTAAATGGAAATCTAGATTGTCAAAGTTATTCCAATAATGCCAATGTAGAGCTTATTTCGCTATCCGATAATGTGGAAGCAAAAGATTACAGTTTTAATATTTCTCAAGACGCTAGACAGGCTGTTATGACTGGTATGGATCTAAGAAATATTACGGACAAAATTAGCGCTGGTCAGGCAGGTATTATTAATATAAATGGTACAGAAATTGAAATAAAAGCAGGGGATACGAGAGAGCAGGTATTTGAAAAACTTCGTGATGCCTGTGATACTATGAATATCAAGGTATTTGCACAGGTTGGAGAATCGAAGGATCCTAATTTTGCCGGATATGAGAGCGGATCTATTAACGATGGAACACTAGTATTTATGACAAAGGAGTATGGTTCAGATCAGTCCATTGAGATTCATAGTGATAACAATAATCTATGTGCCTTATTAGGGATTAATGAAGGCGGGGCTAAGGCTACTGGTGTTGATGCAAAAGCTACCTTAGGAAGTGGATTTTCTACTACTGCAACTACCGCTTGTAATGGAAATATTATTACAGTAACAGATGGTGATGGGTTTGAAATTAAATTTAAGGCGACTCCTGGAACTGCAGGAACCGTATTTAATGATCAGACAGTAGGAGATAATGGGGCTATTATTACGGATGGTGCTGGTTCAGATGAAATTTGTATTACTGTTTTACAAGCTGGGCCAATGGATCTTCAGATTGGTGCCAATGAGGGACAAACTATGGAAGTGAGGATACCTCGTGTGGATACCTACACTCTTGGAACAAATGTTGTTAATGTTTGTACCCAGGATGGAGCTTCCAATGCCATAACAATTTTAGATAAAGCTATTACAATGGTTACAGGTATTCGTGCAAAGCTTGGTGCTTACCAAAATCGTTTGGAACATGCGATTGCAAACTTAGATGTTGGAGCAGAAAATATTACGGAAGCTTTGTCTCGTATTGAAGATACCGATATGGCAAAAGAAATGTCAACTTATACGCAGAAAAACGTATTGGCACAGGCTGGTACTGCTATGTTAGCACAGGCTAATGAAAGACCGCAAAATATTTTATCCTTATTACAAGGCTAATAAAAATTAAATCGATAAGCGGAAATAATGGGTAACCAAGATTGGAGTGACAATGAATAAGGATCGATTGCAAGAGTTCGCTGCTAGAGTCACACAAGCAAACAAAAGCCAACTAATTGTTATTCTATATGATATCTTAGAGGCAGACTTAGAAAGTGCGACAGATGCAATGAATGCGAAGGATTATTTAACATATGAAAAAGAATTAAAACATGCAAGCCGTGTAGTAAATCAGCTTATGGGCGCCTTGGATTATCGTTATTCATTAGCATATGATTTGCTTAGTCTATATTCTTACTTAAATAAAAAATTGGTTAGCGCCTTGATGTCAAGAAGTAATCAGGATTTTCCTGAAATTCTAGACTTAATCAATGACTTAAGGGTTGGGTATATAGAAGTAAGTAAACAAGATAATTCAGGGCCAGTGATGCAAAATACGCAGCAGATATATGCAGGCTTAACCTATGGTAGAGGAACTCTTAATGAGTCAAGCTTAAACCTAGGTGACATCAATCGTGGATTTAAGGCATAAAATGTACTCAAGATTAGATAATAAAAAGGTTAGAAATAAAAAGAAAATTAAAAAAAGAAAAATTAAAAAAGAAAAAACATCTACTGTCAAGCGTTTTTGAAAATGTCCTAAAAATGTTTTAGTATAAGCACCGATGAAATCGGTGCTTATACTGAATATATAAAGAAGTACTTTGAGGTTTCATATTATGTTATAAATAAAATTTGGCATAGCAAACAAACCTAAAAAAGGCGTGTGAAATGCTGAGAGTAAAATTAAGCAGTTACTCCTTCAGGCAATAAGTCATAAGGGATAAATTTAATAAAGGCATCTCTTCTCCAAGGATGTGTTGCAGAAGGAATCACCCTTTTTCGAGGTTTATCATCAGTAGGATCGATATCAAAGTTTTTAGAC
>JAEWHR010000095.1 GCA_023387655.1 Bacillota bacterium | reverse complement strand
TGGCGGCATCTTTGTGGCAGCAGGTATGTCGGGCATGGCTCAGAATTTCAGTTCTTCCTCAACACAAGGAGCTATGCTTGTCTTTATGGACTCAGGTTCAGCTGGCAGTAACATTATCCTGACTGATTCCAACGGGAAGGAGCTGGTATCATGGCAAGCGGTTAAGGCATATGAATCGGTATTAATCAGCTGCCCTGAACTTACACAGGATTCCACCTATACTTTAACAACTGGTGATACATCAACCCAGATCACCATGTCCAGCCTAATCTACGGATCTGGCGACATGAACCCTGGAGGAATGGGAACTGGCGGCAGAGGTCCTGGCGGTATGGGAGGCGGCGGACGAAAGAACTGATTGCATGGTAGGAGAGTGGAAACTCTAGGCTTCAATCGTTACTTAGCAAAACTCTGTACGGAGATTCTATTTTTTGTGTTTAGCTGGTTTATACAAAGGTGGTTCATCTTTCGTAGGGATGACCAAAGCAAAGAAAATACACATATAAGGAGGTAACTTAATATGTTTATAAAAAGGCATCTGTGGGCTGTGGTATATGGTTTCATGCTGATGGCGTTCACCATATATCTAGCGCTGGACACCTTTGTTATTGCACGGGTCTACACGGTTGTGCCTCAAACGCAAAGTAATACAGTTGCACAGAAGGATGATTCGTCTTTTGCTCCGGTTCAGGAGAATGGTAGAGTTCCTAGTTCGGTATCCAGCGACTTCACTGGCAAGGCAACTGATATTTCAGAAACTTCTTATCGTGATGAGAATATATCCATTACTATCACTGAGTATCAGGAGTATGAAACTTCGATTTATGTAGCGGACGTTAATGTATCCTCTGCAGAATATTTGCAATCCGCCTTTGCACATAATTCCTATGGACGGAATGTGACGGCTAAAACTTCAGAGATTGCGAAGAGTGTTGGAGCAATCCTTGCCATCAATGGAGATTATTGCGGTGCGCAGGAGAGAGGATACGTTATCAGGAATGGAGTTCTCTACCGTGATACTGCCTCTAAGAACCAAGAAGATTTAGTTATTTATTCGGATGGAACCTTTGGGATTATCTTTGAGGACGAGATTACAGCGGAGGAATTACTGACAAATGGTGCCATACAGGTACTGTCTTTTGGTCCTGCCTTAGTGACGGATGGTATTATCTCTGTTGAAGAAGATGAAGAAGTAGGAAAAGCCAAAGCAAGTAATCCACGAACTGCTATTGGAATTATCGATAATCTGCACTATGTAATGGTGGTTTCCGATGGACGTACGAACGAGAGTGCAGGGCTATCCCTCTCTCAGTTGGCAGAATTCATGACAGGTCTTGGGGTCACAACCGCTTATAACTTAGATGGTGGAGGATCATCCACAATGTACTTTAATGGTAAAATCATAAATAATCCGACCACTAACGGAAAAAGCATTCGGGAGAGGAGCGTGAGCGACATTGTTTACATCGGATACTAACAGCCAACGCAAATTCATGGAGAAAACGGTTTTCGTATACTTGATTGTATCACTGGTATGTGCATTATTTGGTGCAGTTTATGAATATTTCAGTCATGAAGTCTATTCCTATTATATGCTCTATGCCTTTGCTTTCCCACTAGCTGGCGGAGTACTGCCATTTCAAGTCATGATATTATTAGAATGTCGTCTACCGAGAAGACTGTCTCTCAACTTGTATCATTCCGGGGTTTCTGCGCTAACTGTAGGCAGCATATTTCAGGGTGTTCTTGATATCTATGGAACGACTAACAGCCTTGTTTCTGTTTATTGGGTTATTGGTGTGATATTTGTCCTATGTGGAGTTGGTTGTTATTTAATAGGTTGGGATACCAAATTTGAGAAATCTTCCGATGATTCAAATAACTAATTTACAGCTTCCGAATCTGCTATATAGCTCCTTTTAGCCAGAACTTAATGGTAATGAATCAATTCCTATGTCGCTATTTAGAGAATTATGTTATAATAGAATAGAAAATGGCGATTATTCATCAATCCATGAATATGCGTTAGAATCGCATAGGGAATAAGGAAAGTTTATTAACATTTTTAGTGTAAATAGAAAGGAGCTTACCATTTAGCAGTGATTAGCTACATGGTAAAAAATATATATGAAATTAGTATCATGGAATGTAAATGGAATCCGTGCTTGTGTACAAAAGGGATTCAGTGAGTTCTTTAAAGAAATCGATGCAGATATATTTTGTATTCAGGAAAGTAAATTACAGGCTGGACAGATAGAGTTAGATTTTGAAGGTTATTATCAATACTGGAATTATGCTGAGAAAAAGGGGTATTCGGGTACTGCTATCTTCACCAAGAAAGAACCTCTTCAAGTAACCTATGGAATTGGCATTGAGGAACATGACAAAGAAGGACGAGTGATTACGTTAGAATTTGAGGATTTCTATATGGTAACAGTATATACTCCAAACTCTCAAAATGAGTTGGCACGTCTTCCTTACCGTATGGTTTGGGAAGATGAGTTCCGTAACTTCCTTAAAAAATTGGATGAAACAAAGCCTGTCATTGTATGTGGAGATTTAAATGTAGCACACAAAGAAATAGACCTTAAGAACCCTAAGACAAATCAGATGAATGCAGGTTTTACAATCGAAGAGCGTACAAAGTTTAGTGAATTGTTAGATGCTGGTTTTATCGATACATTCCGTTATTTTTATCCAGATGCAACGGATATGTACTCTTGGTGGTCTTATCGATTTAAGGCAAGAGAAAAGAATACAGGTTGGCGTATTGACTATTTCTTGGCATCCAAAAGTTTAGAAAGTAAATTAGTTGATGCAAAGATTCATACACAGATTATGGGTTCTGACCATTGTCCAGTAGAATTAGAAATAAAGTAAATCTATATGGTAAAAAGAAAGGATTACAACGATTGTATTTTATCGTTGTAATCCCTTTTTTAATTTATAGGAAATTGCGTCCTATAAATTGAAAAACTCTCCGAGGGATGCGCACTCCGCTGACGCTTCGGCGCGACAAAGTGGCATCGCCCTGAATTTGTTGATTCGCGGAGCTTAGAGTGGCGAAGCCACTTTGTTCTTCATGACAAGGAAAAGTTTGCGAAGCGTGCTTTTTCTTGTTGGGAGCAAGGTAAAATTAGCTAAGAATATATTTAGAAGGGTAGAAAAATGAGAAAATTAAGCTTCAAATCCAAGTAGTATACCACCTTGTTCTGCGTAATAACTGCAGAGACCGCTTGTTTTCATAATCTCAACATCGTATTTTGGAAAAAGTTTTTTAATTGAAGCTGCTATGTAATCTGCAATCTCTACATTAAAGCAATGGGCAATTACTACTCTTCCACCTTTATAATTATTAGATAACATAACTTCAATTGCTTTATCATAAACGGCCATCTTACCACGACACTTCTCCAGCAGTTCTACAGTGCCTTCTTCACTGGCTTTTCCTAATATTTTTATGCCTAGGATTCCAGCCATACTTGCTTTTAGTCTGCTGACACGGCCATTTTTTACGAGATTGTCTAAAGACTTAAGGATATATAAGAGGTGAGTATGTTTGCAATAATCATTAATAGAAGTAATAATTTCTTCAAAGTCCAAGTCTTGATTCATTAATTCTGTTAATTTTCTTACGATTAATGTTATCTCAGGACCAGCTGATTTAGAATCAATGAGATGGATGTTTCGCTCAGGATAGTGATCAAGAAACATATCTTTTGCTGTTTTAGCACTGGAATAACTTGCAGAAAGAGCACTAGTGATAGTAATTACAAATACATTCTCTGATTTTTCATATGCCTTCATATAGTCGTTTGGACTTGGTGCAGCACTTCCTGTTTTTCCTTTATAAGCGTACATTTCCTTCATAAACTCTTCGATATTCAGATTAAAATTATCAACAAATTCTTTCTCTCCTATATCAAGTTTTAATGGTACTCTAGTGAAATCAATTTGATTTCTTGCTTCATCTCTCAGATTAATCATATCACAACCTGAATCAACAACTATTCCGTATTTCATAGTTACCTCCATTTCAATTCGTATATTCTAGTGAGTAGTTTATAAAACTTATCAGAAGTATGATTTAAACAACTGATAAAACGTGTGTAGTATGCATCACCGATCGATTATCGGGAAAAGGTATAAGGATTATCATTCTTATCTAAATATAGTTTTTATTACCGTATCACATTGTACTACAAGCTACAATGTGATACAATTTACAAAAGTGGTCAAATTGTTTATAAATCAAAGAGATAAAGAATACTCTTTCACATAATTAGTTTGTGTCTGCACTACAACTACAAGCTTATTATGCGCAAATAGCATCCAGAAAAGAGGTTAAGTATGAGGATATCAGAAGGTGGTACGAATTTAACAGCAAGGAATCAATATATCAGAATGTGTATAGCTAGGACATTAATTCAGCTTATGGAAGACAAACAGCTAGAGGATATCACCATAACAGAGTTAGTAAAAAACGCAAATGTGTCTAGAATGACATTTTATAAATATTATAAATCAAAACAGGAAGTCCTATCGGATTATATGTACGAGATTGTGAATGATTATATGGAGGATACTAAAAAGAGGAAGGACATTGGTGGATTACACGATTATAAGCATATTTGTCATTGCTTTCAATTTTTTAAACAATTCAGTAAATTTTTTAAGACATTACTTCGGGCTAATATGTATTCGGTCATTATCAATGCACTAAATAATTATATGGACACCTACGTGTTGCCATCGACTAGTCGTTCTAGGTATGAACTATATTATTATGCTGGTGCTCTATGCAATACCTACATAAAATGGGTGGAAACGGGGATGGTAGAATCACCGGAAGAAATATCAGAAATCGTTTATCATCATGTAACAGCATCTGAAAATCGATAAATCAGATCAGGTTAAGGAGTAAGGCAGGATTTATGAAGAAGACATTAGGAGATTATTTAACTGCGATTAATGGATTACCACTGAAAGAAAAGTATGAGAAATATGAATTGCTAACGAAGGAGTTCCTTATAGAAAAAGAGGGAGATATAGAAATATATTACGCTCCACATAATGAGTATAGAAACCCAAATGCAAAGATTTTTATTATCGGAATAACGCCTGGTTTTCAGCAGATGAGTACTGCCATAGCAACTGCTAGGAAAGGTCTCGATTTAGATTTGCCAATAGAACAAATTCAATATGAATGTAAGGTAGC
>JAEWHR010000050.1 GCA_023387655.1 Bacillota bacterium | reverse complement strand
TCAAATACCGGCATCATATATACTAGTATACCAAAAGATTGAATGACTTACTTCCACTATATAGTTTGAAAGACTAACTTCTACTGGTCAGGGGATGAGGGGTGGAGTTTAAATTTACAATTCAGGTTAAAGAAATAAAGAAGCAGAACTATACTATTAAGTCGTTTCCTGTTTGACAGAAGAATTACAATGTGATATTGTAGTTATATTAGTGTGACAAAGGAGAAGACACATGTTTATTAGTCGTTTAAGATAAGTTTATTAAAAAAGCAGATTTTGTTTTGGGAACCTGAACAAGGCTTTTTTGTTATGCTTAAACGGCAAATATGTTTCATTTCTATGAGTGATCTTCTAGTCAAAAATAAAGTTGGTTTAATTTACTATGTTAACTTAGTGGTTTTATTCTAAGTGGCATGGTATTTATTGAAATAGACGATAATTAACTCATGATATTGTTTCGTAAAATGCATGTTAGCAGACAAAGGCCTATCTAGGTTTTGTCTGTTTTTTTATTGTAAATCAATACGCTATAGTGTTTTTGTAATTCTTTTCACAATCAAGGAGGTTTTCAATTATGATTAATTCAATGAGATTGCGTTATTAGTACTGGATTATGGTACTCGGGTGAAATAAAGACGTTTATCATAATCCTTTTCCAAGTAAGAGTGTGAAATTAGATTTTCACACACAAGTTTTAGTTTATTTTAAAACTTGTTATTAACGAATTAAATATGTTTAATGGCGGTTCGTTAAAGAACCTTCATTTTGAAAAGGAGATTATGATTATGAAACAAATCGGTATAGTAGTTGGAGTAAACGTTAAAAATGAAGAGCATTTCAATGAAGGAATGCAGGAGTTAATTGCTTTAAGTGATGCATGTGACATCGAGATTGTAGATAGTTTAGTGCAAAATGCAGATAGTATTAATAAAGCTACTTATCTTGGAAAAGGTAAGTTAGCAGAGCTTTCAGAATTAGCAAAAGTTAGAGGGGCAGAGGTAGTCATCTTTCATGGTGAATTGACGGCTTCTCAAATTCGTAACATTCAAGAAGTGGTTGATACAGTGGTTCTTGATCGTACCAATCTAATATTAATGATATTTGCTAGTCGCGCTAAGACGAGGGAAGCAAAGCTTCAAGTAGAAGTGGTAAGATTACAATATGAATTACCACGCTTAATTGGAGCAAATGAAAACCTATCGAGACAGGCAGGTGGTATCGGTGGTGGAACTGGAGCCGGAGGAAGAAATAAAGGTGCTGGTGAAACCAAGTTAGAGCTAGATAAGCGAAGAGTAGAAGATAAAATCAGTGCAATGCAAAGAGAGTTAGAAGAGCTTATTACTCAACGTTTAACACAAAGAAATAAGAGAAAAAAGAACGAAATAAAAACAGTAGCATTAGTAGGATACACGAACGCAGGGAAATCAACAGTAATGAATTATATGGTCCAACAGTTTATCGGTAAGGAAGAAAAAGAAGTCTTAGAAAAAGATATGCTATTCGCAACTTTAGAGACTTCTGTACGTAAGATTAGACTAAAAAACCGAAAGGAATTTTTATTGTCGGACACCGTTGGTTTTGTAAGTAATCTACCACATAAGCTTGTAAAAGCATTTCGTTCTACGTTGGAAGAGGTATGTGAAGCTGATTTGTTAATTCATGTGGTGGATCGATCCAATGAAGATTACAAGAGCCAGATAAAAGTAACGAAAGAAACTTTAACTCAGATTGGTGCCAGTCACATACCAGTCATTTATGCTTATAATAAAGCGGATTTAGTGAAAGAGGGAGCATTGTTAGAAAATACTGCTGAAAAATTGGTAGTAGATTCAGAGGAAGATATTGCAATGATTTCTGCAAAAAATGGCGATGGTATGAAGGAGCTCATTGAGCTCATTTGTAAACGCTTATATCCCAATGAAGTTAGAACTAAACTATTCATACCGTATCAACTAGGTGCGTTAATAGCTAAGATAAATGCTTCGACGAATATTCTTTCATCCGCCTGTGAAGAAGAAGGAATGTTATATGAAATTGAATGTAATGAGCAAATGTATCAACAGGTAGAAGCGTATGTTATAAATTAAATAAACCAGTGATATCATTTGAACCCATGGATTCCTATGATACCCTATTAGGGAAGATTCTGATAAAATGAAATCTTCCCTTTTTTTATTTAATTTAGTAGTTTATTTAATTTTTTTATTACGAATAGATAGAATGTGCTATAAGCATCAACGGAAGAAGATAGTTTTAGCACTTATTTTCATAAAGATGCGCAATCAATGCAATACTAAGAAGGCATCATTAATTTGCAATATGCGCGGGTGCACATATCCGATATTAAGAAGGGCGCTATTGCGTCAGAATCGAGGTTAAATATGGTATCTTTATGGGAAGAAACTTATTCGATTCCTCCAAGGGAGGAGTTATCTGGAAATTTATCAACCGAGGTAGCGGTGATAGGTGCAGGTATGGCTGGCATTTTGATTGCTTATTTCCTAAAAAAAAGAGGAATTAAAACGATTGTTGTGGAAGCAAATCGCATTGGAAGCGGACAGACAAAGGGAACAACTGCCAAGATTACTTCACAGCATGAGGATATTTATCATAAACTCATTGAACAATTCGGTGAAGAGAAAGCGAAGCAATATGCATTCGCAAATGAACATGCAATAGTAGAATTTAAGAGATTGGTAAATGAACTAAAAATCCATTGCGACTTTGAAGAAAAAAGTTCTTATCTTTATACCTTAGAAGATGCAACCCTTCTACAAGAGGAAGCAAAAGCTGCAAGAAAACTTGGAATTGATGCCGAATATGTGACAGAAACAGAACTTCCTTTTCAAGTAAAAGGAGCGGTGAAATTTGCAAATCAAGCGCAGTTTCATCCTTTAAAATTCTTATCTGCGATAGCAGAGACACTAACTATTTATGAAAACACAAAGGTACTTGAAGTGGAAGATAACATGCTTAAAACAAATCGAGGTGAAATCTCAGCAAAACACATAGTATTTGCATGTCATTATCCATTTATCAATGCACCAGGATTTTATTTTCTACGAATGCATCAAGATCGTTCTTATTTTCTTGCGTGTAAGAATGCAACTACTTTAAATGGATATTATCGAAGCTTAGAACAGACTGGATATTCTCTACGATGCTATAAAGATATCTTATTGTTTGGTGGTGGTAGTCATCGAACGGGTGAGAATTCTCGTGGTGGACAATATAGTGCCTTAAGAAGTGCATTGACACAGTTTTATCCAGAAAGTGAAGAGTTTACTCACTGGTCAGCGCAGGATTGTATGACCTTAGATGGGGTGCCATATATTGGACTATTTTCAAGTAGTAAACCGAACTGGTATGTAGCTACGGGTTTTGGCAAATGGGGAATGACTAGCTCTATGATTTCTGCAGAAATAATCTCAAGTAAAATAGCTGGTGAGGATGTTTGGTATGCACCGGTATTTTCTCCTGAAAGATTTACTCCAAAAAGTAGTGCAAAAGCATTGCTGGATGAAGGAATGCACGCAATTAAAGGGTTAACCAGAAGGATATTTCAGTTACCAAAAGCAACGCAAGATGAACTTCCTTTGGGGCATGGTGGAATTATTGAAGTGGATGAAGAGAAATACGGAGTTTATAAAAATGAAAAAGGAGAAATCTTTATTATAAATCCGAAATGTCCGCACCTTGGCTGTCAGTTAGAGTGGAACCCAGATGAGTTAAGCTTTGATTGCCCATGCCATGGGTCAAGATTTACTTATACAGGACAATTAATAGACAATCCGGCGCAGACCGATATTCATGGGAGAAATGAGGAGTGATTCCTTGCTTTTAAGAATGGAATCGATTACACTAAGGACGTGAAGTAACAACGCTAGTTTTAACGCTTAGATATAAGATATTAATTAACAAACAAGCTTGTGATAACCACAGGCTTGTTGTTTTAGGTGAATTATTAAATAAATTGTATATATTAAAGTAAGCAGAACCAGAGACAAAGAGAGTTGCAGAGATAAAGAGCGTTGCAGAGACAAAAAGCGTTGCAGAGACAAAATGAGTTGCAGAGACAAAGAGCATTGCAGAGACAAAAAGAGTTGAAGAGACAAATCGAGTTGTAGAAACAAAGTAGTTGTTAAAATAAAAAGAGTTTCAGAAATAAAGAAAGCATAGAAAGCAAATAGAAATAGAGGTTACCATGGGCGATTATCAACATGTTTCACATACCTTTGAACCGGTTTTTGATAATTATAGTAGAATCTTGATTTTAGGAAGCTTTCCTTCTGTTAAATCAAGGGAGCAAGAGTTTTATTATGGACATCCGATGAATCGGTTTTGGAGGGTGCTGGAATCGATATTAAAAAAAGAGATACCATCGGATATTTCTAAAAAAAGAAAATTTCTATTAGAAAATCATATTGCAATATGGGATGTTATCGATAGTTGTGATATTATTGGTTCTAGTGACAGTAGTATAAAAAATGTAATACCAACCGATTTATCTAGAATTTTAGAAGTAAGTCCGATACGCAATATTTATGTGAATGGAAAAACAGCGAAAAAATTATATGATCGGTACAGTGAATCAGTTACGGGAATAAAAGCTATATGTCTTCCTTCTACCAGCCCAGCGAATGCAATGTTTTCATTGGAGAGATTGGTAAGCGAATGGAAGATTATTTTAGAACCATTGGGAGGTGTCTATGAGGATTGAGGTTTTAAAATCAGAAATCAAAACTCGAGGTGGATTTATAATTCCACAAGTGACGGATGGATTTGAACAGTTCCCTTATCAAATCATAACTGGTGGAGGAATAAAGCTACTTGAAATTCTAAAAAATCTAAAGGAGTTAAATGGAGAAGAAAATTCCTATGTGGATTTTTATTATGAATTACTATCTAGTTCTGATCAGGAACGAGTAAGAGAGAACTTAACGAAAGAAGGGAAGTTACTTTTAGAACGATTTCTATCTGAGGGGAAAGAGAAACTGAGAAATCAAGCAGTTGAAAATCAATCTCAAGAAAATCAAGACTCTGTGTATTTTCAATTGACTGATGATATGCTTTTGTTATCTGCTGAACTAAGTGGTACAGAAAGCTTATTTAGTACATTTTATTTTTGTAAGTATCCTATGATTGTATGGAGTAATTATGAAAATAGACATCCAGTATTTTATCAGGATGAACAGACAATGAAATCCTTACAAAAGCTAGGGTTTGTTTTTGACAAGGAAACATATTAATAATATAATGAATTTAATTTAGCAAAATAGAGGAGATTTGTATGGAAACGAAAGAGTATATCATAAAAACATTAGAAACTTTAGTTAATATCCCTAGTCCATCTGGGTTTACTAAGGAAGTGATGGAGTTTGTAAGAAAGGAAGCGACTCAATATCAGTATTCCTGTGAATATATTAAACGCGGTGGACTTATCATTACAGTTCCAGGAGAAAGTAATGATTGTCTTGGTTTATCAGCACATGTAGATACCCTAGGAGCCATGGTACGTTCCATAGGTGGTGATGGTATGCTACGTTTCACTTGTGTTGGCGGTTATACTATGAATAGTATTGAAGGAGAATACTGTAAAATTCATACAAGAGATGGGAAAGTATATACTGGAACTATTCTATCAAAGAGTCCTTCAGTTCATTCTTATGATGATGCAAGAACACTTGAGCGTAAGGATCGAAACATGGAGATTCGCATCGATGAGAAGGTGACAAGTAAAGAAGAGGTATTAAATCTTGGTATTAATCATGGAGATTATATCAGTTTTGATGCACGTTTTGAATATACAAATAGCGGATTTATAAAATCAAGACATCTGGATGATAAAGCAAGTGTTGCTGTATTATTAGGTTTACTAAAAGAGTTATCCGAACAAAAAGTTACACCAAAGAGAACGTTAAAGATTTTAATTAGTAATTTAGAAGAAATCGGTATGGGAGCATCTTATATCCCAGCAGAGATTAGTGAATTTATTGCGGTTGATATGGGAGCTATTGGTGATGATTTGGCTGGAAATGAGTACTCCGTATCAATTTGTGCATTAGATTCCTCAGGTCCTTATGATTACGAGTTAACAACAGAACTTATGAATCTTGCAAAAGAAAAACAGATTCCATATGTTGTAGATATCTTCCCTCACTATGGATCTGATGCATCGGCTGCTATGCGCGGAGGAAATAATATTAGAGCAGCGTTGATTGGACAAGGAATCCATGCTTCTCATGGAATGGAACGTACTCATGAAACAGCGTTAATTGCTACTTTAGATTTACTAAAAGCTTATGTAAAATAAAAAATTCATTTGGTATAGAAATATTATAAGAGAATTTCGAATCTTTACCATTATTAAAAGCACACCAAGCTGAAAAGTATTTGGTGTGCTTTCTTTCGTTTCTTTAGTTTTTATCAATAATTTTTATTAAAGTATTAGTATGAGGCATTCGGATTAAACATTCAATCTAAGCATACAAATGATTCAAGAAACTCGTCTATGACAGAAGTATTACCGACATTTTCTTTACGTAGAATGTAACTATTAATTTTTGGTGTATCAAAATCAAGTAGTGGAATCGTGATTAGTTGGCCATTCGCCAAATGTTGCTTTATCAAGCTTTTTGGAAGAAAGCTAAAGCCAATTCCATCTAATAGATA
>JAEWHR010000028.1 GCA_023387655.1 Bacillota bacterium | reverse complement strand
TATCCATGGTTGATCTACTTGAATTGGATTAATTTTGGAACTACCGGCGCCTTGATAACGAATATTCTTTGCAAATGCTCCGATTATTGCAACTTGTTTTGATGGATTATCAATTAAGCCCTTGGATGGTAATAAATCACCTTCATTTTTTAATAATACACAAGATTGCTCCGATGCAGTTACAGCTATCATATGGTGCTCCTCTTTGTTATAAATAAAACACTCATTGCTGATACTCTCATCATTCCTATGAATAATAATATCTTTCTTCGCCTTTCGATTCTCTAGTGCCTCTAAAGTAAAGGCTGTTACCCTCTTTGCCACTTGATTTAATTCATCTTCTGTTAATTCCCCGTTCTTAATAGCTGCCAACACTTTTCCATCGTTATATCCTTGGTTTCCAGGCATTTCAATATCTAATCCTGCCCTTACTCCTAGTACTCGATTATTCACCGCACCCCAATCAGAAATAATTAATCCTTCATATCCCCACTCTTCTCTTAGAATCTTAGTCAGTAAATAAGGGTTCTCACTGGAATACACCCCGTTAATCTTGTTATAAGAGCACATTACCGTTCCTGGGTTTCCCTTCTTCACCGCAATTTCAAAGGCTCTTAGATAAATTTCACGAAGGGTTCTCTCATCAATAATAGCATCTATGGTCATTCTTCTCTTTTCTTGGTTATTCACTGCAAAATGCTTTAAAGATGATTTAGTCCCTGTGCTTTCAATCCCCTTAATCATACTAACAGCCAATTCTCCTGAGAGAATCGGGTCTTCGCTATAGTACTCAAAATTTCTACCACACAAAGGACTTCTCTTTATATTTACGCCAGGTCCCAAAACAACCGATACCCCCTCGGTCACACACTCTTCACCTATTGCCCTTCCTACCTGGTACACCAAGGAACGATCGAAACTACAAGCTAGGGCGCTTGCTGTTGGAAAGCAAACCGCTGGTTCACTTTTCCCAATTCCTAGATTATCTGTTGATCCTAGTTGTTTTCTAAGCCCATGAGGTCCATCTGACATCATAATGGAGTCAATGCCCAATCGCTCTATCGGCTTGGTATTCCAACAATCAAGTCCAGAACATAACCCTGCCTTCTCTTCTAATGTCATTTGAGATACTAGTATTTTTGCTTTTTCTAGTATTTCTACCTTTTCTAGTATTTCGGCATTTTCTAGTATTTCTGCCTTTTCTAGTATTTCTGCCTCCTCAAGTATTTTCGCTTTCTCTAGTAAGTTTGCCTTCTCTATTATTTCACTCCTCATACTCACCTCTTTTTATTCTTTTTCCGAAATCATCTTCTTGGCATCATCAAAACTAGACTTTTCGATTGGAAGTAACTTCATAAAGATAATTGATACTACTAAGCTAAGAGCTGGAACACATCCCATTAGGAAGCGGATTCCAAACACTGCGCTGGCAGATTGCGTAATTACTGCACCACTTGCACTTTCCACATAACCAAACCATCCCATCGCTGCTGTTACTACTGCTACTAAAATGGCGGAACTGATTTTATAAAGGAGCATAGTCGCCCCATACATCATTCCTTCTCTTCTAACTCCATTCTTCATCTCATCCACTTCAACCACATCAGGTAAGATGGAGAATACCAACACTTGCGATGCTGAGATTCCAACACCAATTAGTACAGCAATGATTATTGTCATCACAATATTTCCAGCAGGAATAAACATACAAGATAACAATGGAAGAATAAAGTAAATAGAAGAAATAATATACGCCCTCTTCTTACCAAGCTTATTACTAACGCTAACCCAAAGAGGAGTTGCTATTACTGCTGCAACTAGTGGTACTGCCATAAAGACATAACTTAAATCATCTGAAATGTGAAGTGAATATTTTAAGAAGAATATGTAAATTGCCATAATTATATCAAAAGCAACCATGTTAAAGATGAAAACCCCTAAAACAAGACGGAATTCCTTTAACCTTAGTAAAGATTTTAGATTTCTCCCTATGTTACCGTTGATTTCACCTGATTTATCTTTCACACGTTCTTTGGTCCCAATAAAGGCAAGTAAAATACAAATCATTAAGACTACTCCCATGACAACTCCCATGACCGGAAAGCTCTGGGTATATCTCTCTTTCCCTGGAAAAATAGTATCAACAATTAAAGTAACTCCCACAGCTGATAGTAATGATCCAATAAAAGAAAATGCCATCTTGAACCCTGAGATACTGGTACGCTCATTATAATCTTGAGACATTTCTGGTAATAATGCATTGTAAGGGATAGCAACTAGTGAATATAAGGTATTAAAACCAATACCTATTAGTGTATAGTAAAAGACTTGTTGTAGATGATCTTTAAAAGGTACTAACCATAAAAGGCCAAAGAAAATTCCAAGTGGAATTGCTCCAAACAATAAGTATGGTCGTCTTCGACCAAATCTTGATTTGGTATGATCCGAAATCACTCCCATCAATAAATCACATACCGCATTCCACATACGGATCACCATAAATATGTACCCTGCCCATAGTGGCGAGATACCTGCCACATCCGTTAAGAAAAATACAAAATAAAAACCAATCGCACCATAGGCAATATTATTTCCCATATCACCTAATCCGTAAAACACCTTTTCCCTTTTGGACAAACTGTTCTCTTTCTTCATACAATCTCCCTTTCTACACTTTTTTCAGTTCATCAGACACTTAATTTATACGTTCTTCTTATGTAAAAATATGTTACCATTAGGGTATTGTAAAAGATATTAATATTTCCCTTTTTATACTAATATTCCTTGACATTCGTATCGGTATTAGAGTATATCTAATAGTAAATATCCATGCATTTCATATGAATTACAATAATAAGCGAAAAGCTTGAGAATTTACGGCTAAGTGCGCATCCTATGGAGAAGTTACTATAGAATGGATTTTTAACCATAGTAGATAAAACGAAAAGAATAGGAGATTATATGGTAGATAATATGAATATTAAGATTCTTCAAAGCCTCTATGATTACAATCGAATTCCCCTTTGGATCTTTGACAGTAATTTAGAATTACATCAACTCTATATATCCGACATTTCTATTTCTGTGAAAGAAAAACTCACCACTCATATAAAAAATCTAATTGCGAACATTACCACTCCTGACTTTGATATCCTATGTTTTGAAAATGAACTATATTATCTCTTTTCTTATACTCAGAATCAACAGACTTACTATCTCTTTGGTGGGCCTATGCTACTAACAGGCTTTTATCATATTACCGAAATGCATAATCTCACCTTTGCAAAAGCTATGAACTCCAAAGAGATTAAGTCCTTAGTAGAACATCTACCCGTCGTTACATTTGCTACTTTTAGCTCATGTCTTAGAGTAATGATGTTATTATTAAAACAAGTTGCACCCTCCATGGAAGAAATTCAAACTTACAAATCTACTCATCTACCTCATGCTATCCATCGAGCCTTAGTAAGTGAGCTTTTTGATAATATAGAGGAAATGAGAGGCCATACACCCTATAGTCACGAAATAGCTGTATTAAATTGTGTAAAGAATGGTGATTTAACCAACTTGGAAGCAATTTATAAGACGCTTCCCCAAACCAAATATGGTAATATGTCAAACAATCCCTTGAAACAACTCTTTTATGGTTGTATTGCAAATACCACGCTGGTAACAAGGTATGCCATAGAAGGTGGTCTAGAAGAAGAAACCGCATTTACCTTAAGTGATGTCTATATTAAGCAAATGGAACAGTGTAGAAACTTATATGAGTTGACTATTATTAACGAAAAAATGGCGGTAGATTTTACTGCTCGGGTTGCTGAAGCAAAAACAGCGAAAGTCTGCCACTATAGCAGGGCTATCTCTAAATCTATGGACTATATTTTACGCGAAATACATAAGAAGATCTCTCTTAATGATCTAGCAAAAGAGGTGGGGCTAACGCCAAAATACTTATCAGCCCTATTTCATAAAGAAACGAAGCAAACCCTAAGTAATTATATTATTGCGCAAAAAATTAAGGAAGCAAAAAGACTACTAACCTATTCCGACTATCGCTATAGTCAAATCAGTCAGTCCTTGTCTTTTTCTTCCCAAAGTTATTTTATCGCTACTTTTAAAAAGATACTGGGGATAACCCCGAAAGAGTTTCGAGAACAAACTAGATAAAATAGAATGTGTGTGTAAAATGAACTTTCCTCCTTTATTAATGATGGCTGGTAAAGTTTCATAATACGTATTCCAACTGATAATCATTCTTATCCATTTCATACAGTTCCTGATTAATTTCAGTTGCTTCAATACATCCTATTTTTAAATAAAATGCAATCGTATCCTCTGAAGACCCTGCACAAATATATATTTTTTTTGCTGTAAATTTTCTTGCTAATTCACAAGACAAATTAAAAAGTTCTTTTCCTATGCCAGTACCACGATAACTTTTAGAAACAAACAACTGATCTAATAAAACATATTCTTTTGAACTACCAAATAAATCTGAATTAATGATTTGAATATCCAACTAATATGTTACCATCAAAACATCCAATTGCTATACCGCCATTTGATAACGACATTTCAAAATGCTCTATATGCCAAGACAATCCATTTGGTAATTCATAGTCCGTCCAATCAATCACAACCAATTTTCTTGTTCCATCTACCTCTCTCCATGCTCTATGTATATAACATCCACCATCAATTTCACGTATTCTTTCCGCTTCTTCTAAGCCAAGTTCTCTGTAAATCATGAATTTTTCTCCATTTCCTTATAAACCACACATAAACTCG
>JAEWHR010000024.1 GCA_023387655.1 Bacillota bacterium | reverse complement strand
TCTACCTTTCTCATGAAACCTCCTCATATTTTTTTATGAGGGATAAGTATACCATAAGAAGAATGATCAGTGGGACAAAATCACAAATGGTATATAAGGACTTTATCACGAATCAATCAGAAAAAATCATATTTCTTCAAAAACATGTTGACAAGCCCAAAAATGTGTGATAAGATAACACTCGTATTATAAATGTATTAACGGATTCACATATTTTTAGAGATTATATGTATGCGTCATTATATATAATTTGTAAAAATATGTGACTTTTTTTATACTTTAAAATAAATGTAAAATATAGGAGGTACCACATGAATAAAGGTACAGTAAAATGGTTTAACGCAGAAAAAGGATTTGGTTTTATTACTACAGATAACGGAAATGACGTATTCGTTCACTTTTCAGCTATCCAAGGAGATGGTTTTAAATCATTAGAAGAAGGTCAAGCTGTAGGCTTTGATATTGTAAATGGTAACAGAGGTGAACAAGCAGCTAACGTTATAAGATTATAATAGCTTAATCTGAAAAACTGAAACAAAATACAAATAAGAACATATAAGAATATAGGAGATTCAACATGAATACAGGCATAGTAAAATGGTTTAACGCAGAAAAAGGATTTGGTTTTATTACTACAGATAACGGAAATGACGTATTCGTTCATTTTTCAGCTATCCAAGGAGATGGTTTTAAATCATTAGAAGAAGGTCAAGCTGTAGGCTTTGACATTGTAAATGGTAACAGAGGCGAACAAGCAGCTAACGTTATAAGATTATAATTACCTTCTTAAAAACAAGTGAAGCCCCGGGAGAAATTCTCACGGGGCTTCACTTGTTTACTTTATCAATGTAAAATATACACTTCTTTCTCGAACTATCGGCGATATTCTAATACAACACAATAAATGGTTCGATAAATTATTCCAAACGCATTGTTCACTTTTTGTTAAACCTTGATTTATATATTGAAAAAAATTTTTTTCTAATATATTATATTATCTAAATTATTATTAGAATTGGTGATAAGTAGGATTTCTATTTACTCGGAAAGGAATACTGTTATCTATGTTACGCACTATTTTTACAACAACTCCCCTATCTACTAGGGCCAGTAAGAAAAGAATGAAATTAGAACAGATTTTTGGAACTAAGTTATTAATACAATTTTTAATTGTTTTTATTCTTCTTTTTCTTTTTATATCATTTTATAATTTGAATGAAAAACGCGTTATTGAACTTCGTACACAAAAAATGATCTTGGAGGATCTGATACATCAATACGATGCGGCACAGGTCGGACTAAATAATAATATTGAACTGTTTGAAAAAGATTATCTAAATCGAGCATGGGCTGTAGAATTCATCTTAAACACCATGAATTCCGAGTCAATTACCCATGATGTTCTTACCCAAATTACTAAGCTAATGCAGGTGAATACGATACATTTGGTTTCAGATGATGGAGTGATTATTTTAAGTTCTGACGATAATACATTAGGGTTAAATCTGAGAACCAATGAGAAATCATCAGCCTTCTGGGGCTTGATAGACGGTACTTCAGTTGAAGACGAGGTTGTATTGATTGGAGTAGATAGTATACTGCTAGACGATAAACGAGTTTATATAGGTATTAAGTCAGAGCTACCTGGAATATCCATGATTCAATTAGATATTCCCATTTCGGTTTATCAGCAAGCGATAGAAGCATTTACAGTCAAAACGTTAATTGAAAAAATACCTACGGAATACGCAATTGCAATATTTGCCGTAGATTCCAATACCGGGGAATTAATAGCAATAACAAAGAACAATGCTCAAAAGGTAGTGTTTGAAGAAGGCGAGACTAGTGTAGAATTTCTGGAACATTTGAAAAACTACACAGGACAATTCCGGGTACGTATCAATGATACACAAAAACACTTGACAGTCATCGAATCGGGTGACTATATCTTTGGTACATGGACAGACGTTAGCAGGACATATGAAAACGCGATTAATGAAACTCTATTAATGGCATTGGCTTTATTGGTAATTCTCAGCCTAATATATTCGTCGATTAGGATACTTGTAAAAAAATATCTTATAAATGATATAGAGAAACTTAATAAGACAACAGAAAATTTATTGGCTGGAGACATGACGGTTACTTTTCCTGAAGCCGATAGCCAAGAACTAATTTATCTCTGCCATCTGCTAAATAAATGGCGAAATAGCTACATCCATAAATCAGACCGCATGACGAAAATGATTGAAAAGATTGACCCAAATGTGGCTATATTTGAATGCTTACATACGATTGATAAAGTATTTTTTTCTTCAAATATAATAACTCTGCTTGATATTAAGGAAGAACAACTAAAGCAGATTACCAGCCATTGTGAAAACTTTGAGCAATTTATCAGTTCGCTTAAGTCAAAAGAAGATAAACTCAAATACATAAGGGTAGGTAAACGTTACGTTAGCATTAATTTGCTTGGAGATGGTCAAGAATTCTATGGTGTTATTATTGATAAGACTCATGATATGGCACAGTTACTAAAGACGAAGAGTAAATTAGAAAAAGCTCTAGACAAAATAAAAAGAGACCCGCTGACAGGTCTGTATAATAGAAAAGGAATGACAGAGGAACTGTCAATTACATTGGCAAATAACCCGAATAGTGGGCTTATGATGATATTTGATCTTGACAACTTCAAAAAAATTAATGATAATGCTGGGCATCCAGAAGGTGACAAAGCACTTAAAATTTTTGCAGATTGTCTGAGACATAATTTTCAAACGGGAGATATTATTGCCCGCATGGGAGGAGATGAATTTGCAGTATTTATCCCAAAGACGCTCAGTGATGATCTAGTCAAATCAAAATGTGACATGTTACTAAAGCAGATAAGAATATCTTTGAAAGAATATTACGAAAAATATAATGTTTCTGCCAGTATCGGCATTGCTTTTGTTTCAGAGGAAACAGCAACCTATGAAA
>JAEWHR010000225.1 GCA_023387655.1 Bacillota bacterium | reverse complement strand
TTTCCTTTGTTTATTATGCTCTGAAGAAGTCCTGCCTAATAAGCAAATTTCTCACTTGCTCTTACTTCTTCACTGGCCTAATTGGAACCCAAACCTCACATGCATAATCTTGGGCATCTACATCTCCAGAGGGATACATTTCAATTTCTGGTCCTTCTTCATGCTCATAACCGGAGGTCATAAACCATTCTGTATTCATACGTTTAAACGTTTCTTGAATCCCCCTGACACCATTACATTCAAATTTTACCCAGGTGAAGGCAGGTACTTCTATTACTTCATAATCTTCTGGAATATGATCTTCTGGATTTATGGCTACCATATAACGGAATCTCTCCTCATCAAAATGAAAGTCATAGCAAACTCCATACATCACTTCCTCTTTCCTGCCATTGAGGTTCACAATCATTTCACAAGTACCATCCGAGTTTATCTCATCCCACATCTTTGGTATTAGAGTGAAGTTCTCTCCATTGTTTGTAGTAATTTCTCTTGAGATTCCAGCCAAACGAAATCCATCCATCTTTTCAATACGATACTTCATAGCTTCTGCTCCTTTAATTGATATTTGAAAGGATATTCTTGGATAAAGCTTAAGTTTCGCTCCCTGGATGCGCGCTTCCTGCGGAGTAATTCCATGAATTGATGTAAATGCTCTTGCAAAGGATACTGGCGAATCGTACCCAAATCGGATTGCTGTATCTAAGACAGATACTTTTCTCTTCGATAGTTCTAATGCAGCCGCTGTCATACATCTGCGTCTTATATAAGTCGCAAGTGTAACATTTGCAATAAAGGAAAACATTCTCTGAAAATTATAAGAAGAACACAACGCTTTCGCTGCTATTTTTTCATAATCTATTTTGATGCTTAGATTTTCTTCGATGTAATCCAACGAAGCATTCATATAATCAAGCCAATCCATAACACCTCTCCTTTCATAAAATTATGATAAATCAATCGTAATGAAAAGTCGCAACTATTAGTGCACAGAATTATTACATTATATACTCATCTATTAACCCACCTGAAAAAAATCCTATTACTCTACTTGTAAAAATCCTATTAACCTACTAAAAAAACAAATTACTAAAAATCCTATTAACCTACTTTAAAAAACTCCTAGCTTACATCTTCTACAATCTCATCCTGATAATAATGTGCCTGTTTTTCGAACATATCCGCGTATCTTCCATGGAGTGCCATGAGTTCCTCATGGGTACCCTCTTCGATAATCCTTCCCTCTTCAAACATATAGATATGATCCGCATCTTTCGTCGTGGATAAGCGGTGCGAAATAAAAATTACAGAAGCATCTTTCACATTCTCTAGCATGTTTTTTGTTAACTTTGCTTCTGCTAACGGATCAAGTGCAGAGGAAGGTTCATCTAAGATAGCAATGGAAAGTTCTTTTTCTTTTGCAAACATTCGTGCAATGGCAACTTTTTGAGTTTCTCCACCAGATAACATCGTTCCTTTTTCTGAAAATTCCTTTGTCATATCGGTATTTAGACCGTCAGGTAATTTGGATAGCTTCTTTGAAAAATCCGCCATTTCAAGAGCTTTTCGTACTGTTGCCTCTTGATCTATGCTATATTCCCCCATCACAACATTTTCTGCTAAGGTAGCACCATACAATTGAAAATCCTGAAAAACAGCACCGATAATACTACGATATTCATCTGTAGAAAAATCTTTGATATTTTGATTACCATAAGTAATACTACCTTCAGTAACATCGTAAAGTCGCATCAGAAGCTTAACAAAAGTCGTTTTACCAGCACCATTTTCACCGACAATTGCAATCCTCTCTCCCGGATTAATCGTCATATTAATCTGGTGTAAGGTATCTTTCTTAGCTCCTTCATAACGAAAACTCATATTATTAACTTTTAATACTTGTTTTTCTCGTGGTACCGGTTTGATACCACTTTGTTTTTCAATCTTTATTTCATAATCTAAAAATCTACGAAATCGCTGCGCAAACTGTCCAACTTCTTGGAAAGCGACTAAGGAGTAATTAAAACCGTCCAAATTATTTCGTACTGCCTGCTGCGCATTGTTCATCGCTGCTACATCACCAAGTGCTATCGTTCTCTTTACCAATGCCAGATATCCAAGATACAGCGGTACACATAATAATGACAGAATCGTAAAAACAGAAATCCAGTTGATCAAGGATAAGATAGCGACTTTTATCCCAATCTTTCTAGCTGTTGTTTCAATTTCTATGATTGCCTCATCAAATTGTTTACGAAGTGGTATCTCTATATCCGATAGTTTGATTTCCTTCGCATACTCCGGCTGATAAAATACCCGTTTCGAATAATCTGCTTTTCTCATTAGCCTTTTATATTCCATCTCGTAATCATATTCCAGCTTGGTAATTCGAAACCTAGTCACTAAATTGATGATAAATCCAGCTATTGGAAATATCGCTATAATTGGATTTATTGTCATAATTAATGCTCCAAGTGTTACGATACCGATGGAAAGCCCTAGCATCTGTGCAGTACAAATGACTGCTTTTGTAATCATTTCATCAGACTGTGAAGCAGCAATAACAAAATCATCAAAATATTGTTTTTGATCATAACAAAGCAGATCAATATCTGCTGCCTTCTTTATGAATTCTCTTTGTATTGTTCCTGTAACTTTAACAAACCTCGCTATAGCCCAATTCTCTACTAAAACTTCAATTGCGCGACCAAGGATCATAATACCGATACCAAAAATTACAAATAGTATAGTCTGCCCTAGCAGGAATTTTTTCTCTGATAGCATCTGAATAAATAACTTTAAAAACAAAGTACTATAAAATGCATCAATAATAAAGCAAGATAAAAATGCAAGATAAACCATAAGAACAACCGTTTTATCTGCCTTCCAAGCAAAGGAAATGCTGTATTTTACATTGGAGAATAATTGCTTTACGGAAATTTTTTCAGTTTTAGACTTCTGAGTCATTGCTTACCTCCCCCGCACTCTCTTGTTCTTCTAGTAACGAAAGACGCTCTTTCGAGATCGTTTCTTTATATTGCATTGCTTGCAGTTCGAACATCTTGGCATATTTTCCACCCTTTATTAATAGCTCTTCGTGGCTACCACTTTCTACAATCTGACCATTTTCTAGGTAAAAGATACGATCTGCTATTCTTGCAGAAGATAACCGGTGAGAAATAAAGAAAACGGTTTTTCCCTCCGATGCTAACAGCATGTTATGATACATCTGATATTCCGCGATGGGATCAAGTGCAGAAGAAGGCTCATCCAGGATAACTATATCTGGATTTTTCGCAAATACTCTGGCTATTGCTATTTTTTGAGCCTGACCACCGGAACATACAAATCCATTGTCATCGAATTCTTTGGAAACCATTGTATCAATACCATTTGGAAGCTTCTTTAACACATCTCCAAACTGAGCTTTCTTAAGCGACTCTATGATAAGTACCCGTTCTTCCTCATTTTGGGGCTCCCTCATTAATACATTATGAGAAAGAGGAAGTGCAAATATCTGAAGATCCTGAAATACTGTACCAAAGCGTTGATGATATTGTTTTGGTTCAAATTCACTAATATCTATCCCATCAATAGTGATGCTACCTTTCTGCAATGGGTACAGGCCCATCAATAATTTAATTAACGTTGTTTTACCGGCACCATTTTCACCAACTAATGCTATCTTCTCACCTTTTTTTATCGATAAGGATAATCCATTGATAACTCCTAAGCTTGCACCTTGATAGGTAAAATAAATATCTCTCATTTCTATGTCACCAAGAGGCTTTGTAACCAATCGATCTCCTGTCTTGGTTTCGAATGATTCATATTCTAAGAACTCTTTCAGATTATTCATATAAATACAACTTTTTCCTGCATTATTCATATGCCTTATGACTTCTTTAATACGCCAACAAACATAATCGATACTAGAAATCATAGCAACATAAGCGCCTATTTTAGCGATACCGCTTGTCTTTATTACATAGGTTACATATACATATGCAGATAGTATGGTTAATCCAAAAAATACTGCGTATTGTAAAAATGCATACCATCCTATTTTTCTATAAATCCTTCTACTGATCTGATAACGATTTTCGAAGCTATCTGTATGTTTTTTAAACAGTAGTTTTCTTATCTCATATAACCGAATTTCACCGGCATATTTTTTTTCATAAAAGACTCTCTTTATGTACTCTGTAACACGTTTATCCCGCGTTTCTTCTTCACGAAGCTTTAAATGTAATTGATTTAATTTTCCACCAATTAATAGCGCAGCAACCAATGGTGGAATTACAAAAAGAACAAGTAACGGATCGACCTTAGCAATAATTGCTAAAGCTGATATTCCCGCTAAAAAGCATCCAATTGACCATGTTAGGCTCTGAAGACCTTCTAACGCTTTCGTTAGACATTCATCCAAAGCCTTAGAAAAACGATCGTAAAAATCCGGCTGCTCATATCTGCTTAATTCTATTGTAGTGGCCTTATCTATTACTTTACGAAATACGTAAGAATATACCTTTGGTATTTTTAAACGTTTGCAATAGGCATGTCCAGCCGAAAAGAAATGAAAAATAATATGGCCCGCACAAAAAGATACGACCATAGTTATTAAACCCTGATAGGATCTCCCCTCTTCAATGCATGAATAGATATATTGCATTAGGTAGATAACGAAAAAAGTTATAAACACTTCTTCCGTTGTATTCTTAAAAAATGTATAGAAAACAAACCCCTTATCCGCATGCCATAATGTCTGAATGGTGTAAACCATACTTTGAAATACACCAAGCCTTTTCCCCTTTTCCTTGTTGTTATCTGTTGTTCGCCCCATGGTATGTAATTCCCCTCTCCATACAAAACTTGTATATAACTACCATATAATAACACATTTATCATATTATTGTAAATTGTAATGTAT
>JAEWHR010000224.1 GCA_023387655.1 Bacillota bacterium | reverse complement strand
GAGCCTATGCACAATCGGATAGAAATCTAATAAATGGTTTTTATGATGAAACAACAAAAACCACTACTCTTCCGCATAAAAAAATTGCTATATTGGCTGGACTAGGTTGGATTGGAAAAAGTAATTTGTTAGTTACTCCAGAATATGGAAGTGCGTTTTGTATGTGTACTGTTTTAACAAATGCACCGCTTCCTATTGAAAATAAACCGATGATAATATCTAAATGTGGAGATTGCACTATTTGCAAGGACATATGTCCCACAAGTGCAATCCATGGAACTACATGGAAACAAGGTTTGAATAGAGATTTTATAGTTGATGTATACCACTGCGTTGGCTGTTTAAAATGTTTAGTCTATTGTCCATGGACTCAAAAGTATATGTATAATAATTTAACTAAATAAAAAAGAAAGCGATAAAATATGTTCCAACATATCAGTGTACCAATGTTCTATCCCTTGACGAGTATTTCATCACACTCATTTGTTACCTGCGGATAAAAACAAAGTGATATTTATAACTAAGATGAAAGTATACATCATTTAAGGAAGTGTAGGAGATACACATCGATAAAAGGTGTACACAGATTATTAGAAAATTTTATTTATTTTTATCAATATGGTATTCTGATTTAATAATTTACATATAAATTTGAATTTTAAGGGGTGATGTCTGTGGATTTAGATGAAAAATATATCGTTAAAAACGAAGAATATTTAATAAGAGCATACAACCAGATGGATTCAACTAATTTGCTTGAATTTTTTAAAATGTGCCTTCCGGAGTCAGGAAGAAATTTTGAACCAGATAGGGCACATGCAAGCTTACTTCATGTGGAAAAAAATTATGAATATTTTATTTGTTTAATAGAACAAGAAGGCGGGCAAATACTAGGAACAAGCGCTTTAAAAAGGATTGATGAAAGAAAATGTGAATTAAAATGTGTGTATTTGTATAAAAAGTATCATGGTCTTGGATTAGGCACGATGATATGCAAAAAAATAATTAACATAGCAAAGGATATGGGATACAAGGAGATGTATTTAGATACAATTAGCGAGACAAGCGGCAGAGCAATAGAAATGTATAAACGACTGGGGTTTGTAATGATTGAAAAATACCATGAAACAGCTCGATCAGATGTTTTTATGAGGTTGTTTCTGGAATGATACATTAAAAAACTACTATTACTATGTTGCTATAAGTTATTGCTATATAACTACAATTTACAATTTGTTGCATTGATTTTGAAAAAGTCTTTTAAAATTCTTACAAAAAAATATGTGTACTATTATGTGCACATAAATCAGAAGTGGATGGATCCCCTTTCTTTTCAGGGTTTGTAGGATGGGATTTGTTCGAATCCCATCTCGTGCTTAACTTTTCCCTAGGAATCTTGAAATTCAAGTTCTCTAGAGATTATTCATTGTAAAAGAACACCTCTTCTATCCATCTCCGATACGACCGAATACAGTTATCAACCTCTCGAATTATAGTTCTTTCTTTTTCATCGCAAAAGATATAATC
The DNA here is from genome assembly GCA_023387655.1 of Bacillota bacterium. GTDB lineage: Bacteria > Bacillota > Clostridia > Lachnospirales > Lachnospiraceae > Lachnoclostridium. The sequence continues at coordinate 3,855 of JAEWHR010000224.1, read as the reverse complement.
GTCATCTGAATAGCCTGCTTCTTCATTGATTTGCAATATATTCGTTTACCCATACATAAAAGTGATGTGTAACCGTTATGGTATAATTCATACTCTACTCTATATGGGTTTTATTGGAATAGGTATATTCTTATGATATAATAGTTGGAAATATTACAAGTAATGGAGGCTAAAAATAATGTTAAGCTTTAGCACTGTATTCAAGGAAGCAGCAAATCCGAAGGAAAGGATATTAATAGACATTCCATTTAATTTATGGGAAAAGTTTAATCAAAAGGGTGTCCTATCGGTGGATCTAACAATTAATGGAATACGGATAAACGATGTTCAATTACTTGCAAGAGGGCACGGGTATTATGGTTTGTTTTTTACAAAAAATATACGAAGTGCAATTAATATAAATGATGGTGATATCCTTTCAATAAGCATAGCTCCCAGAGAAAAAATTAATCTATTAAAAAATTGTGATCGAGAAAGTTATACAATAATAAGTGATATAAAACTTGTAATGCAACCCACTTCTAAAACATGTGGACAAGCTTGCATTGCAATGATAGTAAATAAGGAAGTCACTGATATATGCAAAATTCTACATACAAGCGCTGGAATTACAATAGGAAAAGTTATTGAAGCATTAAATCATTATGGTGTAAGACATGCAGACAAGAATATTCGGCTATCTAAAAAGAATCCAAAAATCCCCGACATTGCAATTCTTACAGTTCATCTTCCGGAATATGAACACTGGGTCGTTTATTTTAAAGGAAACTATCTCGACCCTGAATTCGGTCAAATTAATGGAGAATATTCTTTAGGAAAAATCACATCATACTTAGAAATCTTTGAATGCTGATATAATTTTTGTAGATTTGTTGAGATTACAATTGTTTGAGTACCCTTATGAGTACGCTAAAAAGTGGATGCGTTGGAATGTTCCTTTCTATAAGTATTTATTTGAGGGAGCACAATAACCAACAAAATGATGTAACTCAATTATCGGCGGCATACTTAGAACAATCCGATGTTAATTAGAGCTCAAGAGAGTGCGATGGAAATAATTGAAGATGTTGACGAGAAAATAGGAGAAGGATAAAATGAAATAGATGTTAATTAGAGTTTATAGGAGGTATGATAAGTGGACAGCAAAAATTTTTTCTCTGGAATTGCTGATATTTATGAACAGGGTCGACCAGAGTACTCATCGGAATTGGTTGATGATTTATATACCAAATATGGCTTCTCACAGAGTTCTGTAATCGCCGATATAGGAACTGGTACCGGTAAGTTTGCTGGACAGCTTTTGAAGATGGGAAGTGCAGTTATTGGTATAGAACCTAATGACGATATGCGCCATAAAGCACAGATTATTCTTGGTAACTGTGGAAAGTTTACTTTGGTTGATGGTGATGCAAATGATACGACACTCCAAGACGAAAGCGTAGATTTTATTACAAGTGCCCAGGCATTTCATTGGTTTGATCCAAGAGGATTTCGTAAAGAGTGCAGACGCATAATGAAACCCGATGGCTTGGTAGTATTGCTATGGAATATTAGAGATATGAATTCTTTTGTTAATAAAGAATGTTATGAGGTATACACCAAATATTGCGACCGTTTCGTTGGCTTCCATGGTGGTCTGCAGAGAGATGATATTAGAATTAGAGAGTTTTTTGATAACGAATATGAAAGAATTGAATATGATAATCCTCTTTTCTATACCAAAGAAGATTTTATAAAGAGATGCTTATCTGGTTCTTATTCATTAAAAGAAACTGATGCAAATTACGGAACATATTTATCTCTCTTTGATAAAATTTATGAGAAATACAGTGAAAATGGTATTCTTACAATGGGAAATAAGTCGGTTGCATATATTGGTAAAGTGAAACGATAGATTCTAAGTGCGTGTTATATCTTGTGATATAATCATTCAAAAATGATCAGAAGTAAACTATCTTGACGAGAATAAGTTCTTCTTTGGACGATAGGTATAATATAGAGCTAAATTGATTCAACATATTTCAATTGTTTTAACGGAGGTAAAGAATGAAACAAAAAGAAAGTTGGGATACATACTTTGAGGTTACGAAAACAAAACCACCAAGTGATACTGCAATAAAAGCCCTAAAACAGTTTGGAACTCTCAAAAGTAATATGGTTGATTTAGGATGCGGTGCTGGGAATGATTCGTTATATTTTCTTGAAAATGGCTGGAATGTATTAGCCATAGATTGGCAACCAGATTTTATATATAAACTTAAAAAAGATATGCCAGAGGGATTACAAAATAGATTTGAAATTATTAAGATGCAATTTGAAGAATTGAAATTACCTGTTTTAGCTGATTGTATAATCGCCAATTATAGTCTACCATTCTGTAAGCCTGATCATTTTCAAAAAATGTGGAAAGAAATAGTTTCTAACATTAAGAAAGACGGTGTCTTTTCCGGAGTATTCTTTGGAGATAGAGATGAATGGGCTACTACAATGAGTGGTGAAAGAACATTTCATTCAAAAGAACAGGTTGTAAATTTGTTTCATGAATTTCAAATAATAGATTTTAACGAAGACGAATTAGATGGTACCTGTTGTGGAAGAGACGGGCAAGCAATACCTAAGCATTGGCATATATTTAAGGTAGTTGCGAAAAAATTATAAAGAATTCCTTACCAAATCCCTTGATTTTATCAAGGGATTTATTGGTTTATTCGATATAAATAATCTCTCTAGGTTATAATCTCCATTGCTTAACTAATCAAAAACATCTTTACTTTCACAATATATGGAATTTTTATTTAACATTTCCCCCCAATATGCTACTATATATATTAGAAATAACAAACAAATTATTACTTTATTAGGGGGAAGCTAGTTTTATGTTGACTTTTGGTTCTATCGGATTATTTGTTGATGACATGGAGAAAATGGTTGGATTTTATAGGGATATTATTGGTCTTAATCTTGACTGGGATGGAGGCTGTTTCACCGGAGTAAGATTAGAAAGTGGGATTTTCTTTAATATCTGTGAAAGAAAAACAATGGAAGTAGATAGTAAAGAAAGTTTAACTTATCCTACGGGTACAAATGGTACAATGGAGATTTGCTTTCATGTAGAAGATCCATCGGATGTTGACAAAGAATTTAATCGTCTTATTGCTGCTGGAGCAACGTCAGTTATTATTCCAAAAACATTCCCATATGGACTAAGGTCGTGCTTTGTAGCTGACCCAGAAGGAAACTTAATTGAAATTGTTGCCTCTATTGAAGATTAAAGTTGGTATTATTACAAGGTGTTTAAGCAAAAGGATACAGCATGATTAATATAAAAGAAAAAGCAGATAAGCTTTTCTTTGAATTGAGATTGCTTGTCTGGCGCAGTTTTGTTTGTAACTGAGGTGCAATATTGATAGTCATAATTGGCTATAGTTTAAGGAGAAACTTAATGAAAACAATATTAGATGAGGAAAGATTCCATTTTATATCTGAAGATAACAAAGCATTTATTTTAGCATTTAGCGATGAGATTTCAAAACTTGGTTACGATTTTGGAGGTAGCATAGGAAGCGGCTTTTGTTGGGGACCCTATATGATTATTTATTCCAAAATTGGCGTTAAGAATAAACAAGTCGCCGCAAGAATTTACATAAGAGAAAATAGTATTGTTCTTCGTCTTTTCTTAAATAAAATTGATAAACATCGTGAATATATTGAAAATTCAAAGAGTTTTATAAAAAATGCTTTTACAAATAATTATGGGACATGCACACATTGTCATAATGAAAAAGATGGTATTTGCAAGTTTAGAAAGTCTTATAGTCTAGATAATAAGTTTATCGAAAAATGCAATGGTATAAC
>JAEWHR010000107.1 GCA_023387655.1 Bacillota bacterium | reverse complement strand
CGTTAGATATATATACAAAGGGAGAAGTTACTCAACAAGAAGTATCTCTTAATGAAGAGTATTCGATACTAACTTACAATATAGGTTTTGGAGCATATTCTGCCGATTATAGCTTCTTTATGGATGGTGGAAAGTATTCCAGAGCATATAATAAACAAGCAGTTCTTGATAATATCAATGGAAGTTTAGAGGTTATTAAGAAACAGGATACAGACTTTGTATTCTTACAAGAAGTGGACTTATCTGCAACAAGAAGTTTTGGTGTGAATGAAAATGAGATGATTCTTAGTGAATTAAACAATTATTCTTCGGCTTTCGCAATTAACTATGATTCTGCTTATTTAATGTATCCAGTATTAGAGCCGCATGGAAAGTCAAAAGCGGGGATTAGTACAATCGCTAAATTTCCAATTGTAGATTCGATAAGACGTAGTCTACCGATTGATACCTCTGTTTACAAATTGATTGATTTAGATCGTTGTTATACAAAGTCGAGAATTAAGGTGGAGGATGGAAAGTATTTATGTCTTTATAATGTACATCTATCTGCCTATACGAAGGATGAAAGTATCGTAGTTAATCAGATAAAGATGTTAAGCGAGGATATGAAGAGCGAATATGAGGCAGGTAATTATATTATCAGTGGTGGAGATTTTAATCAAGATTTATTAGGAGACTCTCCTTCTATTTTTAAAACGCCTACAATAGAAGAAAATTGGGCTAAGCCATTCCCATCGAATCTACTCCCTTCCGGTATTACAGTTGCATATGATCAGTTAACTGATGAGATGAGAGAAGAACTAACGCCATCTTGCCGAAATGCGGACGCACCATATAACAAGGAAACATCTTTTGTTACGATGGTGGATGGTTTCTTAATATCTGATAACGTAAAGCTAAATAGCATTGAAACGATAGATAATGGTTTCTTATATTCAGATCATAATCCTGTGATGATGAAGTTTCAGTTGATATCGGAATAAGTATTTCTGGTCATTTTTCTCTAAGAAGTAATTTCTAGAAGATTTAACATTCGAACCGTAATTGACAGCTTTCAGTAGCTATCTTTTACGGTTCTTTTTCTATATAAAGGAATCCTATAGAGGGAAGGTATTTTTATACTTAAGCATTCAATATTTTCTTTCTTTTGATCGTATATCCATAAAATCTTTTTTATTAATTTTGAGTACAAAGTTATCAAAGTATAACATCCTGGGGCTAGAAACATAGGTATACTAATTATATTGCATCTATAAAATACTTGTATAATTGGTAAGAAGAGGTATACTCATTATAAATGAAAATGTATATTTAAATCAATGGTTGTTATTGAATGGAGTGAAACTCCATCATTTGTGAATATTAGATATGTGTCCGTCTACATGTACAGCACAACCAACTTCAGTGAAACTCCATCATTTGTGAAGTTTAGATTTAATAATAGTGGTTTAAAAGGGATGAAATATAGTCGATAGAAAAGGAGCATGCTATGAATAATATTGGGGAAAAGGGCGAAGAATACTTTGATTTATATGATAAAAATCGTACTTTAATAGGTAGAAAACATCGTCGTGGTGATAAGTTTAAGGACGGAGAATACCATTTGGTTGTCCATGTATGTATTTTTAATAATAAGAATGAGTTACTAGTTCAGCAGAGACAACCATTTAAGAAAGGGTGGCCTAACTTATGGGATTTATCTGTTGGCGGTGCTGCAATCGCTGGGGAAGATAGCCAAAAGGCAGCAGAACGAGAGACTAGAGAAGAGATTGGTTTAGAAATTGACCTTACGAATGTTAGACCACATTTTACTGTAAATTTTAAGAATGGATTTGATGATTATTATTTTATAACAAAAGATGTTTCCATAGAAGAACTAACTCTACAACCGGAAGAAGTGAGAGCTGTAAAATGGGTTGGTAAGGAAGAATTATTAAATATGCAAAAACGTGGATTGATGATCCCTTATTATTTCTTAGATAATATATTTGATATAAGGAAAGGTTATGGAAGCATATTAACAGGGAATCAACCAATTGAAATTAAGTATGCAACAGAGGATAATTTAGATTCCTGGATGAACTTAATAGAGATAGTACGCTGGAATTTTCCAGGATTGGAAACGGAAGAGTTACTAGAAGAATATAAAAATACGGTAAGAAAGAACATGAAAAGAGGAAGCGCGATCTGTGCGGTTCAGCATCATCAAGTAGTAGGTATTCTTTTATTTTCAACAAAATTAAATATGTTAAGTCATCTTGCGGTTCATCCGGATTATCGAAGAAAGGGAATCGCAACACGCTTGGTTAATAAAATGCTACCACATCTTAATAGTGAGGAGGCAATTGTCGTAAATACCTTTCGAGAAGAAGATCAAAAGGGTGAAGCAGCAAGATACTTTTATCAGAACATGGGGTTTGTGGAGGGAAAACTTTGTACGGAGATGAATTATCCCCTTCAGCAGTTTATTAAGACACATAGATAGGAGGAAAGTGATGCATTTTGGAATGCCAACATTGATAGAGCAAGATAATCTAGAAGAGACAGCGATACTTTGCAAGGATCTTGGATTACAGTTTATTGAACTCAATATGAATTTTCCGTATTATCAGATTGAAAGCTTAGAAAATATCGATTATTTTCTAAACATCTGCAAGCAGTATGGTTTATATTTTACGATTCATCTGGATGAAAACCTAAATGTTTGTGATTTTAATCAATCTATAGCAAAGGCATATTTGGAGACGGTGAGAAGGGCAATTACTGTTGCGAAACAGTTACATGCTCCCATTATAAATATGCATCTACATCCTGGAATCTATGTCACGCTCCCACAAAGGAAGGTTTATTTATATGAGCAATATGAAGATATCTATCTTAAAAATATGGTGAAGTTTCGTAAGATGTGCGAAGAGGAAATTGCAAAAGAAGACATTATGATTTCAATAGAAAATACAGATGGTTTTTTGCCATTTCAAAAGAAGGCAATTGAAGTTCTATTAGAGAGTAAAGTATTTTCCCTCACATTAGATATTGGGCATTCTTATTGCGCGAAGGGAGTGGATGAGGAGTTTATTCTGGAGAGGAAAGACAAACTGAAACACTTTCATATTCATGATGCATTAGATAATAGAAATCATCTAACATTAGGGACTGGAGAGATTCATATATCAAAATGGCTTATTTATGCAAAGGAAAATAATTGCCGGTGTGTATTGGAAACAAAAACAATAGAAGCTTTGACTCAATCAGTTTTATGGTTAAAAGGGAATGATGAAGATTAACAGATTAAGTGAGATAAAATAGAAATTTATTGTGTTAAGGACAACTTTTAATACATATCGAGTTTGGTATTGATAAAACTGAACAAGAATATCAAATAATAGGAGATAACGAGATGTTTATTGGAACTTTAAAAATAACTTTGTATGCGCCTTGGGTACATTCCTTGAAAGAAAAACGAATGATTGTAAAGAGTTTATGTGCGAAGCTAAAGAATCATTTTAATATCTCTGTTGTGGAGTTAGAGGAACAAGATATTCATCAAACGATTGTAATAGGGGCGGCTTGTATTACTGGGACGGCATCTTTAGCAGATAATGTGATTGAGAATGTAATACAATTTATTGAAGAAAATACGGAAGCTCAGATTACTAAAATAGAAAAAGAACTTAGATAGAACATACTAAGATAAAAAGAATTAAGAAAAGAACCTAGATAAAAAACTTAGATAGAAAATCTAAAACATTGTATTAGATATAGGATGAAAATTATTAAGTACCAGCACAGGAAAGAAGGAGGGGATACCCTCCTTCTTTTTATGTAAAAAAATCATAAGTTAAAGCGATTGTTTTGTATACTCCTTTTTAAAAGCGCTAGGAGAAACACCGCAGTATTTTTTAAATTGTTTGGAAAAGGTAAATGCATCAGAGTAACCTAAACGATCTCCAATTTCTGCGATTGGAATTTCACTAAGTAACATCGTTTTTGCAGCACACATCCGTTGTTGATTGCGATAAACCATAGGAGAAATTCCTACCTCTTTCTTAAAATTCTTACGAAAATTTTCGTATCCAATACATAGGATGTCTGCAATATCATGTTCAGTATAATTCACATGTAAATTACTACTTAATAGATCTTTTGCTTTTGAAATTATGTTCTTTTTTCGGGTTGTAATTTGAGTATTAGTAAGAAGTTTTAGAATACAATTTTGCATTTTTTGTGAGATAGAAAAAAGCATATGATTATCTGCTTGCTTTAAAAGTGAGAGTAATTCATCAAATTCATCCTGAGTTGTTTCAGAAATGGTGCAATCAAGAACAGGAAAATTAGGATCTAATAAACCCATGGAAATCATAGCATAGTAGGTACTGGAGCCAAAACTTAGAAAGAATTCTTTCCATTGCATACTTGTATTGATTATAATTGTGTGCCTGATTCCTGGTAAGCGCTGAACTAATTTTCCAGGAGCTAATTTGTATTTTCGACCAAATTCATCACTATACTCTCCTTTTCCTTTTAATACAATAAAACAACTGTAGTAAGGGTTTTTAATCTGAATGTGTGAATTATTAGATGGGTTCGTTATGTAACCGCACGCGATGATGCCATCTTTTTCAGTATTACCTAAGTACTTGTAAACACAATTACTAATACTGGACATAGACCACCTTCCCAATTTTATAATGAATAAAGGATACGAAAAAATTTCGTACCAAAAAGGACATCCTTTGTACCAATTATAACCTATTATTTCCAATATGTATAGTGTAAAATTATTAGTAGATATTTTGTTTATTCAATATACAAATAACAGTGATAAAACGGGGGTTTACAACAAAAAATCTGTTATTAGACAGGAGAAAGAAGGGTATGAAGGTAGAAAAAGTTACAAGTAAGCTGTATATTATTCAACGGATTAGTATTCTTTTAGGTGTGATGCTTCTATTTATTCCTGCGATTAATCCCTCAAGGATTAGTACATTAATCGGGAAAAATTTATCTCTTTTCACCAGTGGATTTTTTTATTCACGCTTAACCCAGAATTTTGGAAGAGCTTTTAGTAAGGGTTGGGTTGGGACAATGACTACCCAAATGTTATTTTTTTCTGGTATGGTTGTCTGTATTGGATTTATAGTGTGTGCGGCAGGCGGATGTCTATCACCAGGATGCATCAAAATGAAGAAGCACGGCAACATACTTAATATTATTGGAACTATATTAGTGTTCATTGGAGCGTATGGTATTCGTTGGGCACAGATTGATATTAAGGGGACACCTAATCCAGATAAAGTGCAGCCAATGGAAAGTAATTCTCTTCTGATTTTTTTAATTCTAGCAGTTCTTATTCTGATTACTTCATTATTACTATTGATTTTATTGCCAAAGCCAGATAAGAATGAAAAGTATCATATGGAAACTAAGTATAAGTTATTCTTATTTATAATGCCATTTTTAATTCTCTGCTTTGTATTTTCCTATTTACCGCTATTTGGATGGCGATATGCGTTTTTTGATTACAAAGCAGGTGATTCCTTATCCATGGATAAGTTTGTCGGTTTTAAGTGGTTTACATATTTATTTGAAAACAAAGCAACAAGAGGTGATATCGTAAGAGTTTTAAAAAACACACTGGCAATGAGTGGTTTAGGACTTGCAACAAGTTGGTGTGCGATGGCATTTGCTATATTTTTATGTGAGATTAAGAACCTTCGTATACGAAGAATTATTCAAACAATAACGACAATTCCTAATTTTATCAGCTGGGTATTAGTATATGCTGTTGCTTTTGCTATCTTTTCTACCGATGGTTTTTTAAGCTCTATTTTAATCAATTTAGGTATTATTGATAATGGTGTGAATTACTTGATGAGTAATAATCATATGTGGTTGAAGATGTTAGCTTGGGGAATGTGGAAGGGACTTGGATGGAGTGCAATCATATATGTTGCTGCGATTTCTGGTATTGATCAACAACTCTATGAAGCAGCAACTGTGGATGGTGCAGGAAGATTCCAGCGTATGTGGCACATTACAGTTCCGTCATTGTTACCAACATTCTTAGTTCTACTTGTTATGGCGGTAGCAGGTATATTGAGTAATGGTATGGATCAATATTTAGTATTTGAGAATTCATACAACACGGAAGTTGTTACAGTCCTTGATTTATATGTATATAAATTAGGTATAAACAATGGTAAGATTCCTCTCGCTACTGTAGTTGGTATGGCTAAATCTATTGTCAGTATTATTCTGTTATTCGGCGCTAATAAAGTATCTAAGATGATTCGTGGTAACAGTATTATTTAGGAGGTAGCATGGCACAACAATCAAAGCAAGTAAAGTTAGATAAGAAAATGGAAATACGATATGAGAAGAAACATAAAAGAAAATTTAAGCTGACCGCAAAAGATTTAATTTTTGAAATCGTCAATCATAGTTTCTTTTTTATATTTACCTTAGCATGTATCTTTCCTTTTTATTATATTTTCATTAACACAGTAAGTAATAATGATTTAGTACGAAAAGGTGCGATTAATTTTATACCACAAGGATTTCATATTAAGAACTACTTATCACTAGCAAATGTAAATGATTTAATGACTTCATTAACTGTAACCCTATCTAGAACTATAATTGGTACGATGCTAATGGTTTCAGCTTCAGGTCTAGTTGGTTATTTGGTAACCAAGGAAGAGATGTGGGGAAGAAAGATTTGGTATCGTTTTATGGTGGTTACCATGTACTTTAATGCAGGATTAATTCCTTGGTATATTAATATGTCAATGCTTGGATTAACAGATAACTTTTTGGCTTATATTATTCCAGGAATTGTAGCTCCCTATAATATTATCTTGGTTAAAACCTACATAGAATCGATACCGGCTGAGCTAGAGGAAAGTGCTCAGATAGATGGTGCAAGTTATATGATGGTATTTCGCAAGATAATATGGCCACTAAGTAAACCTATCTTAGCAACGATTGCAATTTTTGGTGCTGTAGGAAATTGGAATTCATTTACGGATTCACTTATTTTAATGCCAAATGCGCCACAACTTCATACGTTACAACATAAATTATACTCCTACTTAAACGCATCTACAAATCTTAAGGGGATCATGAGTTCAGGAGGAGGTTCTGTTTCAGGTTCTGCTTTAAATAATATACTGAATGCCAAGACAATTAAGTATACAATCTCTATGGTTACAATTATACCTATTCTATTGGTTTATCCTTTTATGCAACGTTACTTTGAAAAGGGTATTATGTTAGGTGCTGTAAAAGGATAGAGTATATGTATTTCGGTGTTAACATCTTAGGAGAGACTTGATTTATCTTTTAAGGTGTATATATAACATAAATAAGGAGGAAATAAGATGAAACTGAAGAAGATTTTAGCGTTAACACTTGCGTCTGCCATGGCATTTTCCTTAATTGGTTGTGGATCAAAAACGACGACAAATCCAAGTGTTACAGACACTCCAAAAGCAACAGCTACAGAAACACCTAAGAGTACGGATGCTCCAGAAGCAACCGCAACACCTACCCCAGAATTGACAGAGGCAGCTGATCTGTCAGATATTATACCAGCGGAAACTCTTACATTGAATGTTTATACACAGCTAGCAAATTATGAGGGTATTCAAATCGGATGGTTTGGAGATGTAATGCTAGAAAAATTCAATGTAAAACTCAACATTATTAACGAAGGCGATGGCGTATTTTCCACTCGTATGGAATCCGGAGATTTAGGAGATCTTGTTGTTTTTGGTAACGATGGTGACCAATACAAACAAGCAGCTGAAAAAGGAATGCTTTTTGATTGGGAAGACGAAGATCTTGTACAAAACTATGGTCCAACTATTGTTAAAAATATGAGCCCTGCATTAGAAAAGAATAAAAAAATCTCAGGTGGCAAATTATATGGTTTTGGACATAATGTGGCATTAAATGGCGGATCCTTTGGTGACTTCGATTACCACCCTGATATCCGTTGGGATTTATACCAACAGATTGGTAGCCCTGCAATTAATACTTTAGAGGACTATGTTGATGTATTAAAGAAAATGAAAGAAATATGCCCGACCTCAGATTCTGGTAAAGAAACCTATGGTGTGTCCTTATTTAACGATTGGGATGGCAATATGGTTATGTTTGTAAAGGCAACTGCAACAAACTTTTTTGGTGTGGACGAATTCCATTTTGGTTTCTATAATGCAGACGATGGATCGTTCCAGGATACTTTGGCAGACAATGGTTATTATTTAAGATGTTTAAAATTCTACAATACATTATTCCAAAATGGTTTACTTGATCCGGACTCAATGACACAAGGGTATAACGGATGTCTTGAGGATTTTCAAGATGGTGGCGCTTTCTTCAATATCTTCAGTTGGATGGCAGCACCTCAGTATAATACGGATGAACATATAGCAGCAGGTAAGAAGATGCTTCCAGTTGCAGCAAAAGATCAAGATACTTTAGTTTATGGTCTTAATACCAATGGTGGTAACCGTATCTGGTCAATAGGTGCTAATACTAAATATCCAGAACTTTGTATGGCAATTATTAACTGGTTATCTACAACAGAAGGATATTTAACATCTGAGTACGGTCCAAAGGATCTTTGTTGGGAATACTTATCAGATGGTTCTGTTGATTTAACTGAGTTTGGTTTACAGTGCATCATGAATAATCAGGTTACGATGCCAGCACCATACACAGGATACTGGATTGATGGTCGCCAGCAGATTAACAACATTACTTGGGATAAAAACACAGAAATTCTTGGTGGTGTAAATGGTCAAACTTATAACTATTTATATTGGCCACGTTACTTAAGTCTTCCAGTTTCAGAAGTTGATCAGAGTTGGAGAGATGCTACTCAAACAGATAGCTTTAGAGAGTACTTATCTCAATTTACATATTCCATAGCAAAGGCACACACCTATTCTGATAGTGTAAGAAGTGAAGAACTTGATACTACATGGAACCAAGTAAAAGATTGTATTAAGAATGGTTCATGGAAGGCTATTTACGCAAAGACAGATGCTGAATTTAACGAAATTGTTGCTCAGATGAAAGCTGATGCTATCAATTATGGTTACCAACAGTGTATCGAATGGAGTGCGAATGAAGCTACCCTTCGTCATGCTGCTGAAAATAAATAAAAGATAAATTAAAGTGGCTGTTGTACTTTTTGGCAACAGCCACTTTTTGAAGGGAGAGCACGATGCAAATATTTCAAGTTGACAGTCCGCTGTATAAATTCCTACAACGGCTTCTCGATGTGATAATCTTAAATTTTTGGTTGATTGTATGCAGTATTCCAATTGTAACAGCAGGTGCTTCCATTACTGCAGCTTACAGTGTAGCTTTAAAGATGGTAAGAGATGAAGAAGGGTATATTACAACATCATTTTTTAAGGCATTCAAAGAAAATTGGAAGCAAGGGACTGTTTTATGGATGATTACTGTAGTTTGTAGCTACATCCTATATCTTGACTTTGAAGTGTATCGATCCTTTGAAGATGGACCAATATTACTACTAATCATAGGAATCTTAGCTTGTATTGCATTTTTTACTTCGATGATTTATGCTTATCCACAAGCGGCTAGGTATGAGAATTCTATTAAGCAATATATCAAGAATTCACAGCAAATTACCATACGTTATTTTGGAAAAACAATGCTTTTAGTAGTTGTAGTTGCAATCGAACTATTATTAGCTATTTTTAACTCAGTTACCATATTCTTTGCTATATTGATTGGCCCAGCAGTTATTATTTATACCATTAGTGGTATCTGTGTTAAAATTTTTGATGAAATTGAATTAGAAATGAAAGAGAGCAAATAGAAGATAACAAGTGAAATATAGTGAGAGATAATATAGGATAAAATTAATTGCTTGAAAGTAAAAGACAATAGATGTAAGAACATAATTAGAAATAAACAAAAGAATAAGAAAAGAGGTAAATCCATGGTGAAAGCAATTTTTTTTGACTTGTTTTTTACACTTGTAGTACCGGACTATTTGGATAAAGATAACGAATATGATGTTCTTAAGCTTAAAAAAGAAGAGTGGGAAAGCTATGCAGAAAACGAGGAACTTTATAAGGAAAGAGCGTTGGGGAAGATATATGATGAAGTAAGTATAGTGGAAAAAATCATAGAACTCATGTCTTATGAAGCAACCCAGGAGCAAATTACTGAGATAGTAAGTTGTCGTATTGATAGAATGAAAAGAGCCTTAGTAACTGTGGATAAAGTAATAATTGATACAATCAAATCTCTTAAAGAGTTTGGAATTAAGATATGCCTTATTAGTAATGCAGATTGTATCGATTGTAAGTTCTGGAATGAATCTCCTTTATCTAAGTTTTTTGACTTTGTCATATTCTCATGTAACGTAGGTATGTTAAAGCCTGAGAGTGAAATTTATGAGTTTGCACTTGAAAAAATTGGAGTTAAACCTGAAGATAGTATATTCGTTGGAGATGGAGGTTCAGAAGAACTATTTGGTGCAAAACGAGTTGGTATGAAAACAGTATTCACAGAATATTTAGATAAAAAAGATGATGAAAAAAGAAAAAAATTAATGCTTGATGCTGATTATCATATTGAAAAATTTAATGATTTGCTAGATATAATTTGAAATTGATTCTTCATAGGTACCCTATATTTTATATATCTTAGGCTTCAAGACTTTTTACAGTTTTGTCTCAAAAAGATTTAAAGCAGGATTTTCATGCTATTGGAAAAAAGAGAACGATCCTAGCATTAATGTTAGTTTATAGATACATACGAATATGAAAAGAAGATCTCTATTGTCTGGAGATCTTCTTTTAAGAGGAAGTAAATATAAGATTTTTTTTCATATGACCTTTGATGATATTATTTGCTTCCATTATATAAAGTTGTTTCCCTACTATGTTATCTATCAACATACATAGTTATTATACAGTTTCATTTGCTTTTTGAGTAGGGAAGACTACAGTTAAAAGCATCTTAAATGCTTCTTTAGCATAAACAGAGTGTGGCTTTTTTGCAGGCATGATAAGAGTTTCGCCAGCGCTGACAGAATATACAGTACCATCGATGGTAAATTGACCAACACCCTCAAGGACAGTTACCATGGCGTCACCACTTGAATCATGTGTTCCTATTTCTTCGTCTTTGTCAAAACCAAATAAGGTAATACTAATTGCAGAGTTTTGAGCAAGTGTCTTACTTACAATTTGACCCGGCTGGATTGAAACCTCATCGGTGAGTTTACATATTGTCTCGTGTGGAAAATTCTTTATATAAACACTCATGGTAAGATCCTCCTTTAATTCGTTTCTATAGCCTCAACTGGACAATTATCTACGGCTTCTAAAACACTAGCTTCTAGATCTTTTGCAACATCCTCTTTAATTGCTTCTGCAAGCCCTTCCTCTGTCATATGAAATACGTTAGGGCAACTATTTGCACAAAGACCACATCCAATACAATTTTCATTAATAAAAGCTTTCATAAATATTCTTCCTCCTATTGTTTTATTTTATAATCTTATATTAATAGAGTTCGAAGAATTTTTCAGTTGGAAAAACAACAAATATCATGTTACATTGTGATAAATTTATAGTGCTTAATGCCTATATTCACTTTAAATGTGCTATAATGGTAATTAATGGTTCGTAGTAAAAAGTATGCAAAAACTGTAAGCCTAAAAAATGGTTGAAACACATCTACTAAAATTAATCAAACAGATAACAGCAAAACACATATCAGTAAAACAGGTATCAATGAAACTGATATTAATCAATCAGATATCATAGCAAGAGATTAAGGCATACTTAATTATATTTAAAGGATTTAAGAATGGGGGGATATAATTTTACAAAGGATTAATACTTGGGATAGTATGATATAAAGGGGGATTTTTATGAATCACATTGGAAATATAATAAGAGAATATCGTGAAATGCTTTCGTTAAGTCGAAAGGAATTAGCAGAGGGGCTCTGCACTGAAAAGTATATTTACCTTATAGAAAAAGGAGAGAGAACGCCATCTGTAAATGTTCTTAGTATCATTAGTGAGCGAATAGGTGTAGATTTATATGATTATTATCAGTATCTTGGGTGTAATGATCCTATCGTGATTCGAGAAGCAATTAGACAATTTAATATTTGTCGTAAAAATAATAATTATATAGATCTAGGAAAGACGACAGAAGCTGTGAGACGGTTCCCAGATTTTAATATAAAACCTTGGAGTTATGAAATAGAATTAAATCTTCTCAACTTAATTGTATTTAAAAATAGAAATTATATAGAAGGAAAAGAAAAAATAATT
>JAEWHR010000102.1 GCA_023387655.1 Bacillota bacterium | reverse complement strand
TCTGCCATTGCAGGGAAGACAACTTCTCTAAAGTACTTTGCTTGCTCTTCGCCTTCATCCAAAGCGGAAGCAATCTTTGTATACTCTGTTAAATTTTCAAGTGCTGTTTTCGCCTGTGTCAATAATGTTGAAGTCTCTGTTAATAGATTTGTTTGAACACTTACATCAGCTGTTGGTAAAGCAGTTTTGACTGCATTGATGCTATTAGCAAGTGTAGTTGTGAACTTAATGACAGCTGGAATGAATTTTCTATTTGCCATTTCAATCATTGTCTTTGCTTCAATATTAATCGCTTTCGAATAAGATTCATACAGAACTTCCGCACGTGATTTTAATTCTGCTGGAGTTAACACATGGTGTTTATCAAATAACGTAATTGCCTTTTCAGAAACTAATGCTGGTACCGCTTCCACCATAGATTTTATGTTTGGTAGGCCACGTCTTTCTGCCTCCTCTACCCATGCATCGGCATAACCATGTCCGTTAAATACAATTCTTTGATGCTCTGTAACCGTCTTCTTAATTAAGTCATGTACCGCAAGGTCAAAGTTATCTGCCTTTTCTAACTCATCTGCCATATCGCAAAGAACATCTGCAACTATCGTGTTTAGTATTGTATTTGCATCTGCAATCGACATAGACGAACCAACCATACGGAACTCGAATTTATTTCCAGTAAATGCAAATGGTGATGTACGATTTCGGTCTGTTGCATCCTTTTTAAGCTCTGGAAGTGTATGCACACCTGTTCTTAAACGTCCACCCTGTTTGGAGCTTGTTGCTGCACCAGTCTCAATTAACTGAGTTAATACATCTGCAAGCTGCTCCCCAAGGAAGATAGAAATAATTGCTGGAGGAGCTTCGTTTGCACCAAGTCTATGATCATTGCCTGGATTGGATGCAGAAAGTCTTAATAGGTCTGCGTGTACATCTACTGCCTTTAAGATAGCGGATAAGAACAATAAGAACTGCACGTTCTCATGTGGTGTCTTTCCTGGATCTAATAAGTTCTTTCCTGTATTGGTTACAATAGACCAATTGTCATGTTTACCAGATCCATTTACGCCAGCAAATGGCTTCTCATGAAGAAGACATGAAAGACCATGACGGATTGCTACCTTTTTCATAATATCCATAATTAACTGATTGTGATCAGTTGCTATATTCGCTGTAGTAAAAATAGGTGCGATTTCATGTTGAGCTGGCGCAACTTCATTATGCTGAGTTTTTGATAAGATACCAAGCTTCCAAAGTTCTAAATTTAATTCCTTCATAAAGGAAGCGATTCTTTCTTTAATAGAACCAAAATAATGATCATCTAGTTCTTGCCCTTTTGGTGGCATAGCACCAAATAAGGTACGACCAGTAAAAACTAAATCATCTCTTTTTAAGTACTTTTCTCTATCCACTAAGAAGTACTCTTGCTCTGCCCCAACGGAACAGGATACATTGGTAACATCATTATGTCCGAATAATTTACAAATACGCACTGCATGTGTACTTATTGCCTCCATCGAACGAAGTAGTGGAGTCTTTTTATCAAGAGCTTCACCTGTATATGCACAAAATGCAGTTGGAATACATAGGGTTACTCCTGCTGCATCCTCTTTTAAAAATGCTGGTGACGTACAATCCCAAGCAGTATAGCCTCTAGCTTCAAATGTTGCTCTTAATCCACCGGATGGGAAGGAAGATGCATCTGGCTCACCTTTAATTAACTCTTTTCCTGAGAACTCCATTAATATCTTTCCATTTGGAGCTGGGGATATAAAGGAATCGTGCTTTTCAGCGGTAATTCCTGTCATTGGCTGGAACCAATGAGTATAATGTGTCGCACCCCTCTCAATTGCCCAGTCCTTCATCGCATTTGCTACGATTTCAGCAACCTGTGGATCTAAATCCTCACCATTCTTAATGGTCTTTTTTAACGCCTCAAAAGTTTTCTTAGGCAAATGTTCCATCATGGTAGCTTCATCAAATACGTCGATACCAAAAATATCGGTTAATTTCTCCGCCATAAATCTTATCTCCTTCCAATATGATATAAGTTGTTTCTCAGAAAATCCCTCACAATTTACATTCAGATACCATTAAAACACATACAATATAAAAAAACAATGTTACTTTCCTAGCATCCATGAAATTGTTACAAAAAAGGGTGCTCTCACTAATAGGAGAACACCCTTGCTCTAAGAACTATTTCTTATTATTAAAATATCACGTTTGTAGAAAAATGTGAAGTACTTTTTTTCAAAACTTATAAATTTTCTGTTTTTCCAAAAAAAGAGCTTTCTTATCTTTCCAAATTATGCAATAGTAACAGAACCAAATCTATACTTATAAGTAAGGACTAGCTTTGCCATCCTTTTTACTTATGAATATTATTTTACTAATTTTATTTTATCTTCATTAATAACTGTAACGTCCATACGGTTAAAAGGTATGGTAAATCCTTTTTCATCAAACATATATTTTATCGTTTCAAGGAGTTCACCTTTTAGTGCAAAACAATCCTCTGTTTTTGCCCAAACACGCATGGAAATCTCAACTGCATCTTTTCCATAACCACTTACATATAAATCCACAGGATGTTCCTCTAAGATTTTATCATTTCTTTGACTGATTAAAAATAATTCTTGTTTTACAGCTTTTATATCATCATCATACCCAATTGGTATAACGATATCCAAACGGCGAATTGGCTCACTGGTAGCATTGGTAATTTCACTATTGGCTAACGTTCCATTTGGTAAAACAACTAATTTATTTTCTGTAGTCAATATCTTAGTATAAAAGATATCTATGGCAATTACAGTACCTTCGCTTCCCTCTACACTAATAAAATCGCCAACTCTGAATGGCTTTAGTATTAGAATAAGCACACCACCTGCAAAGTTCGATAAGCTTCCTTGTAATGCCAAACCTATTGTCAAACCAATGGATCCAAGTAAAGCAACAAAAGATGTAGTTGGTAAACCAAGAGTTGCAGCAATTGTTATTAAAAGTAGACCATAACATAACGCTTTTAATACAGACAATAAGAAGTTAGATACACCAACATCCATTTTAGCTCGTTCAAAAGCTTTTTTTACTATTTTAATTAAAATATTCATAAGCTTCTTACCTACAATATAGATAAGACATGCCAGTAGTAATAAGAATAAGAAATGTAATGCCTTAGGCCAAAAATCATCCCATAGTT
>JAEWHR010000069.1 GCA_023387655.1 Bacillota bacterium | reverse complement strand
CCGATGCACCTGCTAAAATAAGCTCTGGGATACTATGTTTTTTTCCGTATCCTTCTTCCATAATACGAAGCATTCTAGGTACCACGACCGCAGGAGAAACAGCAGCAATCACTGCTCCCATAATTGCAGCTTCTAATATTGATACTTTTAATAGAGCTGGAGCTAATAAAATAACACCAATGATTTCAAAGCTTGCTGGGACAAAACACATTAGTATTGCTGGGCGCCCAACCTTTTTTAGTGACTTTAAATCAAGAGACAAACCTGCTCGCGTCAAGATTATTACCAATGCTAATTTTCTTAAATCTGGCGAAATCATAAGAATTGATCCATCTAGCAGATTAAGTGCATAAGGGCTTAATATCATTCCTGCTAATAAGATTCCTAATAAACTTGGTAACTTTAACTTTTGTGCAATTCCTCCTAACAGTAAGGAAAGTAAAAAAATGAGTGCTAGACTTGTTAACATAAAACCTCCAAATAATATAATATTTCTTATTGATATCCCCAGTTGTCAGCCTTGATATGATTTCTATGAGCTATGATTTTCCAAATGCATTGATTTATTCATTGAAAGAACAAAATAATTCCTATCAATTAAAAAAAGCTGATTCCTCCTGTGATATCTCACAGAAGTCATCAGCTTAATAAGCGGTTTAGGTTTTTACCAAGGGAGAACTTCATTCCCGCTAATCAGTATAACAATCAATCTCCTGAATGTCAATCATATTTCCGCTCTCTTTTTTCTTGTATACCAAACTAGAAATAAACTTTCAAGGAAATCCATCTATTTCAATCTTCCTCTTTTCCTATATATGAGTTAAAATGGTACGGATTGGTAGAATGTGTATAGAGGTGCGTTACATTAGAACTAAAATCTTGAGTTATACTATAGACAATATCAATAGATGCCGTTACATATGGCAAAAGGATTTGTATGCAATCATCCTTTTTAATTACTCATCAGCACATGTCGTTACTTAGAACCAATGTATAAATACTATAAAAGGAGTCTTATCGTGAAAACATTAAAAGATTTATACAAAATTGGAGCTGGCCCATCTAGTTCACACACCATGGGACCATCCAAAGCAGCAACTCTGTTCCAGGCAGAATATCCTGATGTAGATTATTATGAAATAGTTTTATATGATTCTTTAGCCAAAACAGGACGTGGTCATCGTACTGACCGTGCATTACGTCAGGCACTTGCTCCAAACGAAGTTAAGATTATATTTGATACAACTACAAAAGGACTTCCTCATCCAAATACCCTTGATTTTCGTGCAATGAGGCAAGGAGAGATGCTAGGTAGTTGGCGAGTATATAGTGTTGGTGGAGCAAGTATTAAGATTGAAGGTCGAGAAGATGCCCAGTTACCAGATATCTATCCATTAAATAGTTTTACAGAAATCGCGGAGTATTGCCGTCATAATAATTTGCGTATCTGGCAATACGTCGAAGAAATTGAAGGCCCTTCTATATGGGATTATCTTTCTGATATCTGGTTTCAGATGAAAACCTCCATCCATCAAGGTCTGTCTACACAAGGAGAACTTCCGGGTGGTCTTCATATACAGCGAAAGGCTTACTATCTCTTAAATCAACGTCATATGGATGAATCTGCAGAAACCAGAGAAAACCGTACAGTTTGTGCTTATGCTTATGCTGTAAGTGAACAAAATGCAGATAATGGAATTATAGTTACAGCTCCGACTTGTGGTGCAGCTGGCGTAGTGCCTGCCGTATTAAAATATATGCAAGAGAAAAAAGGGTTTTCTGATAAAGAGATTTTACGTGCTCTTGCAACTGGTGGAATCATCGGTAACTTAATTAAAACAAATGCATCCATTAGTGGAGCAGAATGTGGCTGTCAAGCTGAGATTGGAAGTGCATGTTGTATGGCTTCTGCTGCTTTGGCTGAATTATTTGGCATGGGGCTTAATCAGATTGAATATGCTGCAGAGGTTGCTATGGAACACCACCTAGGACTTACTTGCGACCCGATTAAAGGCATGGTACAGATTCCTTGCATTGAGCGAAATGCAGTGGCTGCCATGCGTGCTATCAATGCTTTAAGTTTAGCTAACTTCCTTGCGGATACCAGAAAGATCTCCTTTGATATGGTGATAGCGACGATGTATCAAACAGGGATAGATATGTTACATCACTACAAAGAAACTTCAGAAGGTGGACTTGCAAAGATGTACCAAATTGATGATAATAGCAATGACGAGGATGAATAATCAATTCCTAAATAAATCTAAAAAAATCAGACTGGTACAAGGTTTATTTGTATCCAAAAAACAGATAGTATAGAACACAAATATAAAAATAGGCTCTATATCCAGTAATGGTGAATGATTAAGAAAAATCATACCCAAAGACTTTGACATAGAGCCTATTAATAAAATGCAGAATAGCTTTTCATCTAACCCATTACTAACTCTCTCATTAATTTCTTAACAGTAGTCATTTCTTTCAAACGATACACTTCTGCACCACAAAACAATAATGCGTTGTCAATATTTCCTTTGACTGCATGAATCAATGCCTTAGTAATACAGTACGGTGTACTACTTGGATTGCAGCTTACAATACATCTCAAACAACGATCAATTTTTTCTCTTTCCGTTTTTAATCTTTCTAAGAATTTATTATGAATCGCCCTTCCTGGCATTCCAACAGGACTAATAACAATCTCGATATCCTCTTTCTTCGCATTCAAATATGCGTTCTTATACGCTTGCGAAGCATCGCATTCTTCTGTTACAACAAATCTCGATGCGATTTGAACACCATCTGCTCCTAAGGATAAACAATGAATAATATCCTTATGATCAAAGATACCTCCTGCTACAATCACTGGTATCTTCATCTGATACTTTTCTTCGTAGCTCTTCTTACAATCAATGATTTTCTTTATTTCTTCCTCATAGTCCCAGTGTTCAATATCCTCTAACTCATCCATTGAAAACCCTAAGTGCCCTCCTGCTTTTGGTCCTTCGATAACCAGAAAGTCAGCAGTTCGATGGTATTTTCTATCCCACATCTTTAATATAACATTGGCTGCTTTTACACTAGACACAATGGGCGCAATCTTGGTATCAAATTCTTTCACATACTCCGGTAATGAGATTGGTAATCCCGCACCTGATATAATTACGTCTGCTCCACTTTTCGCTGCACCAATTACATATTCCTTATAGTTTTGCGATGCCACCATAATATTAACACCCACAATACCATTCTCGGAGATTTCTTTAGCTTTCTTTAAATGTTTCTCTATCGCGCGAAGATTCGCATTTACTGGATCGGTATAAAAGTCGTCTTCTTCAAATCCAATCTGTGCAGTGGAAATAATACCAATTCCACCTTCTTTTGCTACATTACCAGCAAGACGGCTAAGACTAATTCCAACTCCCATACCACCTTGAATTATTGGAAATCTTGATTTTAAATTACCTATTATCAGTGGTTTAAGTTCCATGATATTACTCCTTTTCATACTGAATGTTTGAAATGCATGCTTTTCCTCTTTTCATAATGAGTGTTTGAAATACATGCTCTTCTTATTGGATTTAATCCATAACTCGGTGCTTTGATATCCCATACCCTAATCCAATTAGACAGGACTCTGTTACACTAGATTATTATGAAAGCCGTCGACGACCTCTCACACTCTTATACACCTTGCTTTGCAAATTCTTGCGCTATCTATTTTCAGTCTTTTATAAATTGAAGTATACCATCTGTCCTTAATCTTCTACCACTGAACATAATAATGCGATTTTTTTCCAAAATTCAATTATCGAAACAAAGAATTAGTTCCAATAATATATGTTCATTCCTTCTGAATCACTGATACATTATTATAGATATTCTATAATATCTTCCGGTTTATCCACGATGATTTTAGCTCCACTATGAATTAATTCTTCTCTTGTTCGGAAACCCCAATCAACTGCTAATAACCTTAAACCTGCATTTTTTGCAGTCTCTACATCTACTTCGGAGTCACCAATATACAATGCTTCTTCTGCGCTACATCCTAATTCTTCAAGCGCAATATTTACTGTATCTGGAAATGGTTTTCTACGAACCCCTTCCCGTTGCCCAACAGCAACTTCGATGAAATTTGAAAAATACAACTGGTTTAAATCTTTTACTGCTGCATCAAATTTATTCGAGACAATAGCAAGACGATACCCCTCACGTTTAAGATGACTAAGTAGAGTAAGAATTCCCTCATAAGGTTTTGTCTTATGATTACAGTTCTTTGCATAATGTAACTTAAAAAAATCTAAAATTTCTTTTGCTTTTTCTTTGTTTTGTTGCTCCGGTACTGCCAATTCCATTAAACGAGCTACCCCATTTCCTACAAATTGACGAACCTCTTCCAGACTCCTTTCTGGGTAACCATAAGCTGAAAGTGTAGCATTCACACTATCTTTTAGATCCTCTAATGTATTTAATAACGTTCCATCCAAATCAAATATTACAGTCTTAATTTGTTTCATGATTTCCTCATTTCCGTACATGTATGAATGAACAAGCATACCTATATGTACTTTTCAATGTATATTTAACGGGTGATTTTTTAATATATATTTAACAAGTGATTTTTCAATATAATTAACAGGTTCTTTTTCAATATAATTCAATATATATTAACAGGTTCTTTTTCAATATATATTAACAGGTTCTTTTTCAATATATATTTAACAAGTTCTTTTTTTGTGTATATTAATAGGCGTTCTTTCATTGTATATTCACCAGTTTCTTACTCTCGATTTTTACATACATCAATCCACTCTACATAAGAGGAGAACACTTCTAATTCCTCTATTGTAAGTCCAATCGCACTATTACTGCTGCCACAAGCAGGATATACCATATCAAATCGTTGTAAGGACTGATCCAGATAAACTTTTACGCCTTCTTTTACTGCAAATGGGCAAACACCTCCAATAGCATGTCCAACTAGACTTTCTACCTCATCTGGCGCAAGCATCTTTGCTTTTGTTTGAAATTTTGCTTTGTATTTTGCATTATCTATTTTAACATCTCCCGCTGTTACAATAAGAATAGCCTTATCATCTACCTTAAATGACATAGTTTTCGCGATTCTTTCTGGTTCACAGGAAAGCGCCATTGCAGCTAACTCCACCGTCGCGCTAGAAACTTCAAACTCTTTTATACGATCTTCTACATTCCATTGTTTTAAATATTCCCTTACTAATTCAATTGCCATCTCGTACCTCCTAAACTTTACTCCTTAACTTAAATACTACCATTATAACAAGCTCCATAAAAAAATCAAATGGGAAGGCATATAATGTATGTTGTTCCATAAATCAATTCATATAACAATCCATATAACGAAACATAAAGTAATTCATATAACAAACCATAAAGTAATCCATATAACAAACCATAAAGCAATTCATATAATAATAAACTTTATATATTAAATTACGACATTTTTTTACATAATTTTCTTTCTATATTGACGCTAGCTTACTATTATGTTAGTATGATTTTATCGATACTATTGTAATAGTACAAAGGAGTATTAGCATGTCTATCAAGTTATTTGATTCCGAATTAAAGGTTATGAATTTGTTATGGGAAAGAGGTGATATGACCGCAAAAGAATTATCCGATTGCTTATTTACAGAGGTTGGTTGGAATATTAACACTACATATACAGTTATAAAAAAATGCATACAAAAAAAAGCTATTGAGCGTATTGAACCAAATTTTCAATGTCATGCACTTATTTCAAAACATGAAATACAAGATCAGGAAACGAATGTCCTAATCGATAAACTGTTCAACGGCTCTAGCAACTTACTATTCGCAAACCTTTTAAGCAAAAAAAAGCTGTCTGACCAACAACTAAAAAAACTCTATGAGATTATAGGGGACAAGGAATAGGGAGATGCGATGAGATATTTACAAATTCAAATTTTAGGTACAGAATTCATACTTGTTATGTTACTTATCCGTATCGTTTCAAAGCAAATACTACCAAAAAGGTATATTGTTATTTTGTGGGACTTTGTTTTATTGTCATTTTTGATTCCATTTTTCGTACCCATTAGATCTTTTTCGGATACAAATCTAAGTTCCTTAAGCACCACAATAACAACTGTTAACCATAGTATTTCGGAAATCATGATGCGTTATCTGCCACCCCTAAAAACAATCTGGTTCATGGGAACAGCACTCATTTTGTTACACTTTACCGTTACCTATTTGAAATCAGTACATAAATTTAAAAGAGCAAAAATCATTACAGAACCATTCATCATGAATTGGCTTTCTCTACATAAAACGAAACGTAAAATCGAGATACGAGAATCAACAGAAATAGATTCACCCTTGACTTTCGGTTTTCTACATCCTGTTATTTTATTACCAAATTCCTGTACGAAGGGGAATCAAAATCATCTATCCTTAATCTTACAGCATGAATATCTTCATGTTCGACATTTTGATGCAATTCGTAAGTTAGTAATACTCGTAGTTGTGTCACTCCACTGGTTTAATCCAATCGTATGGATTATGTGTATTATGTATAATAAGGATATTGAGTTCGCCTGTGATGAATCTGTAATTAAAACAAAAGGGGTTGATTATAAAACGGAATATTCACTTGTTTTAATTGATTCCGTAAAACGCATTCATAACCATGATATATTAAATAGTTACTTATGTAAAAGTTATATGGAAGAAAGGATATCATTGATTATGCAGCAAAAAAAGAGAACGTTCTGTTATAAACTTCTCTCCCTTGCTATCTTAGCAAGCTTACTAGTAATAATGTTCACTACTCACAAGATAAATGCCATGCCGTTTGAGAATGAGTATATTGACTTAGATAGCTTTTCAACAGCAAATCAAACTACACCAGAGGATATAAAGACTGAAAAATCAACTTTATTAGAAGTTCCATATCTACCAAATTCAAAATAACTTTCCTAATGAAAGAGAGGTTACGCAATGAAAAAAATTATTTCATTTCTTCTGGTACTTGGTATGTTAACTCTTTCCTTTGCTCCATACACTGCGAAAGCTGCTTCCTCTACACCAGAAAATGTATATCAAATTGGAGATTATGTTTTTAGTGTATCAAATTATGTGAGTAACAAACCAACCGTCTTTTCCTATACCACGACACATACCACCATTGTTAATATAACTGATACCTCAGGTGGGTATATTGCAACAGTTCACATGAATACAACATGGGAATACCAAGATGGTTCCTATGTTCGTTGCACAGCATGTCATCCACCTACCTATAATCCAACAACATATAAGCTAACATATGGAGATGCTGCTTATTATTCAGGTTCTCCTTATTACACAACTGTATCAAGACCTATGGTTTTTGCGATACCTCCTACTCAGATGCTGTTCTATGTAAATGTTACTTGTGATACTTATGGAGAAGTAACTGCTAGCGTAACCTCAAGCAGACCTTTCTAAGAAAAATTGTATATAATATACAATTTCATTCGTTCAAAAGAAGGTAATTAAATTTTGGCCCCTTTTTATTTTTAATATTTATAAAGTAAAGCTCTATAATATCGTAAAAGATATTTTAGAGCTTTACATGTTTCTATTTAATTTATCCCTACATTCTTGCAAGAGTATGTGTCCACAAAATGGGAGGCTATTTAATGCTCAACTTTTCGACAAAAAATCTTTATTATAGAATATATCTTTATAGTACTTTCTCAAATATCTTAAACCAGTCAAGACCATAACAACCAAGTCCAAGATCGATTGTTTGTAAATACTGATAACCACATTTTTCATATAGTTTTATGGCAGGTATATTCTTTTCATAAACATCCAAACGTATCGATTTCATTTTACATTGTCTCGCATAATCTTCTGCAAACAGCATTAAATTCTTACCAATTTCTTGTCCCTTATAGTTTGGATGGACAACCAAGGTATGTATAACAAATACTTCCCTCTCTTTGGCTTCACTTAACCATGCAACTGTATCATATCCTTCTTCTTGATCATGATTTAATATAATTGAACCAACAATTATACCATCTTGTTTTGCAATAAATAAACCACCTTCTTCTAATCCCTTCTTCGCATCATCACGGACCGGATACACTCCTTTCCTCCAACCAGGATAATTAATACCTTCTGCTAAAGCATCGTTTAGCTCATTATATAATGCTTCAATCTTATCTAAATCCGAACAAGATCCTTGTTCTATTATTAATCCCATCTTTGGTTCCCCCTGTTTTCATATTACATACTACCATTATTTTTTACCATTATTTTGATATTAAGCTATATTTAATTATATTTCAATACCATATTTATTTCATAATCAAAGATAAACTGCA
>JAEWHR010000021.1 GCA_023387655.1 Bacillota bacterium | reverse complement strand
TTGCTTTGTGAGGACTCATAAATTCCACTGATGTTTATTGCTTCTTCCTTTGATTCTTCCTTTGATTCTTCCTTTGTTTCTTCCTTCGCTTTTTCTTTTGCTTCTTGCTTTGCCATTTCCTTTGCTTCTTCCTTTAATTCTTCCTCTAGCTCTTCTAACATGTTCAGTAGTCCTTTTTGTTCTTCCAATTGCAACCTTTCTGTGATTGATGGAGCAAAATAATTCGCATCCATCACTAACGTTGGAACCCCATAGGTAGCAAGTGCTTGGCCTAACTTAAACACAATATCCGTTTTTCCCTGATTGCTGTAATGACTTGTAATTGCGATACACGATATGCCCTGCTCCTTCAAAGAAATAAAATAATTCATTGTTACCCGAATTGATTCCATTTCCTCCCCTTGAATTCGTCGCTCATTTAATATCTCTTTGTATTTACTTTTTAATTGCAATCTATCTTTTTTCATCCTCATTACTCCATTCACTCTAAAACATGATTACTCTAAAACATAATTATCCTAACATCATTTCCTAAAAACTCTGTTATCTGCTTTGTTGTAGATATTTTAGAACTATCCATCCATACCTTTATAAGTATCACTACTCCTGCAATAATCATTCCAGAGAGGGCACCAAATAAAATGCTCTTTCCTATATTGGGTGGAATATCCTTATCTGGATAGAATGCCTCATCTAAAATCTCAAGTGTACCAACTGGCAATATTGTGTCACACTGCTCCTTAATTGCATTCAAGTAAGTCTTTGCAATTGTAAATACATCTGCCGGATTTTCTCCTTTCACATTTAATTCTAAAATTAAAGTATCAGTGATACTTTTAATTGAAATCATATCCATAAGATCTTCTTTCGTATATCCACTAACGGCTGACATAACCTTATTGTACACAGTATTGGATTTCGCAATTTCTACATAAGTATTTGTAATCTTCTCATACATCACAATATCACTCTGAGTATAGCTATCCTCATAGAATATTTTAGCGCTTTCCTTACTCACAACTAATTTACCGTTACTTTCATACATAACTTCTTTCGTCTCTACTGTGTAAATACCTACAACTAACCCACCCAAGACCATAAATAAAAAGATTAGTATAATATGTCTCTTGATAACGTCTATGACTTCCTCCATTGATATGCTAACGTATTCTTCCATATTCCCTTGTCCTTTCAAATCAGATTTCTTCTTGTCCATTTCTTTGCCTTAAAGTGTTTAAATCAATCCAAATAAGTTTTCTAGATAAAATTCTATGTAATTTAATAACAAATATGACATTATACTATATAATTAAAATAGGACTATATGAAAAAAATCATACCAATATATAGACAAATCTCTACATGGGTAATGCTATAAATAAAAAACCGGAATTAGATTTAATAATTCTAATTCCGGTTTTAAATATTAAACTTAGTTAGCTTCTTACTGTCTTAACTCAATATCAAGAGCAGAAAGTCCCTTCAGAATCTTATTCATAACTTCTGTTACGTCCTTATCCTCTAGGGTACGATCTAGAGCTCTAAAGCTTATGGAGTAAGCCATTGATTTATAGCCTTCTTTAATCTGAGCTCCCTCATAAATATCAAACAAGCTGTAATGCTCTAATAACTTACCACCATTCTTACGGATCACTTCTTCTACTTGACCAGCTAAGATTTCTTTCTTCATAACCATACTAATATCTCTGGTTACTGCTGGATATTTTGCGATACCAGTATACTTCACATCATAGCTTGCTCTTGCAACGATTTCAGGCATATCAAGCACAGCCACATATGCTTTTTCACCGATATCATAATTATCAAGTACTTCTGGATGAACTTCACCTAAATAACCAATTAAGGTTCCTTCATAATAAATATTTGCTTGACGTCCTGGATGAAGGAAGGTTTTCCCTGAGTTTGGATCATAAGTTAAGATACCTTTCATCCCAACTTTCTCAATAAATTCTTCTACAACACCCTTTAGGTCAAAGAAGTCACCAGCACCATAGAAACCTAGTGTAAATTGCATTCTCTCATCTGGTAATTCAGTGATTGGAAGTGCCTTAGGTAAATAGATATTTGCAAGTTCATATAAACGAACATTTTTATTACGACGATTATAGTTGGTAGAAAGAGAACTTAACATACCGTTTAATGGTAAGGTTCTCATCACACTATAGTCTTCTCCAAGAGGATTGGATATGGTTACTGTCTCACGAAGTTTATCTTCTGCTGGTAACAATAACTTATCAAATACCTTAGGGCTTTCAAATGAATACGTCTGAGCCTCTGAGAAACCAAACTGTTCTGCCATCGCTCTTGCTTCATTTTCAATACGAAGTTTAAAGGATAACTTACCAGTTGTTGCCTCACCAGTTGGAAGTGTTGTTGGGATATTGTCATAGCCATAGAAACGCGCTACTTCTTCATCAAGATCCGCTTGGCATTCTACATCTTGTCTCCAGCTTGGAACGATAACTTCATCTGTTGCATAATCAAATCCTAAGTCTACCATCTTAAAGTAGGAAAGCATTGTTTCTTTATCAAGAGAAGTACCAAGTACCTTATTGGTACGTTGCCAATTAAACTTCACTCTCTTTTCTCCACGAACTCTAGGATAAACATCCACTGCTCCGCCAACAACCTCACCTACGCCAAGTTCTTCAATTAATTGACATGCACGGTTAATTGCTGCCATTGCTGTGTTTGGATCTAAGCCTTTTTCAAACTTTGAGGAGGCATCGGTACGTAATCCTAGTTTCTTACTGGATAAACGAATATTAGTACCATCAAAGCATGCTGCCTCGAATAATAAGGTCTTTACATCATCTGTAATCTTTGAGTTTTCACCACCCATAATACCAGCGATAGCAACTGGTTTTTCTTCATCACAGATCATTAACATACTAGAATCAAGTTTTCTCACCTGACCAT
>JAEWHR010000132.1 GCA_023387655.1 Bacillota bacterium | reverse complement strand
ACGAAAATCGGGTTGCTGCAATTACTTGCAACAACCCGATTTTGGGGAAAGAAAGTCAGGATAAGTACTCACATATGTATTTATGCTCGATAAGGAAGTTATTTTTTAGTTTCTACTTGCTCATCTACTGGTGTGATAAGCGCCTTTTCCAGAGTTTGCTCTATAGCATCTAATAGGAGAGTCTGTGTGTATTTGCTATCCTCGGAGATTTGAATAGAGGCAATATCGACATCATTACATAGCTGTTCGGCAATGGAAATGATGGACGGCTCTACTAGTGGGTACATGGTTGTAACTGCTTCATCCAGGTTAATTAACTGCACCGAGTTGATGTGATTTTTATCAACAACAACTTCAAGGTTAAGTATACTGTCATTCAGGGCAACTAATGAGCTGTAAACACCTGGGATATATTTTGCGGTGTCTTCGTTCGTCCCGGAATTCTTCTTGCCGGATTTAAACAAAGCCAGAAGTAATATGAGTAATATAATGCCTAATACTGCAAAAATTACTCCATATATAATCTGTTTCAGTTTAATTACAACTATTTTTGTATTTGACATCTGTTTTTCCTCCCAATTATGCTTTATACAGTTTATTAAACGAAGAGTTAAAATATGATAAGATTAAAATGAAAGCAAAAGGGTATATGATTAAAATTTTAAGATTGTTATCGGAATGCTATTCTTTTTATAATAACTAGCATCTTATGATCAAAAATTCTAAACTAAACTTCACAAAATTAGCTAGTGGGGGAGGAAGTGGGAAACAGGAAGCAGGAAACAGGAAATAGGAAACAGGAAATAGGAAGCATGAAGTAGGAAACAAGAAACATGGAACAAGAAGCAAGAAACAAGAAACATGGAACAAGAAACAGGAAACAGGAAATAGAAAATAGGAAACAAGAAATAGAAAATAGGAAACAAGAAGCATGAAACAGGAACAAGAAAGTGGAATGGACAATACTATGTTAAGAATTTGTTTCCACCTATCCTGTAGAGTTAGCTTGTTATATAAATAAATAACTAGAAGGGAGGAGAAAGAATGTCGCTACAATTTGTTATAGGAGGTTCCGGTGCAGGGAAGTCCTATCGACTTTACAAAAAAGTAATTGAGGATTCCTTAAAAGAGCCAAAAGGAAAATTCTTAATTTTAGTTCCAGAACAGTTTACACTTCAAACTCAAAAAGATCTGGTAACTATGCACCCAAAGAAGGGAATTCATAATATTGATATTCTTAGCTTCCTACGTTTGGCTTATCGTATTTTTGAGGAAACTGGCGGTAATGATCGTTTAGTTCTTGAGGATACGGGTAAAAGTATGATTGTAAAAAAAGTAATGATGGAGAAGCGAAAGGATTTAATTTTATTTGGTTCTAATGTAAAAAAGCAGGGATTTATTGAAGAAATGAAATCCATTATCTCGGAATTAGCTCAGTATAGCATTCATACAGAAGATTTACAAAAGATGAAAGAGGTAGCAATAGGGAGGCCTCTTCTTAATTATAAATTAACGGATATCATGACAATTTATCAAGCATACGAAGAGTTCCTTCGTGACAAATATATTAACTCAGAGGAAATCTTAGATCTTCTTTGCGATGTAATTGATGAATCAACGTTTGTAAATGACTGTGATATTTGCTTGGATGGCTTTACGGGATTTACACCATCACAATACAGATTACTATCACACTTAATGAAAAAGGCAAGGTCTGTTACGGTAACGATTACAATAGAAGAGGGAGAGATTAATCGTAAACAGGAAGAACATCAATTATTCCACCTTAGTGGTAAGATGATGGAAAAACTTACGAATCTTGCGATAGAGGAAAGAGTAGAGATAAAGGAGCCAATCCTTGTTGCGAAAGAAAATGGTGGATTCTCCTATCGTTTTCGTAATAGTAAGGCTCTTTCTATACTAGAAAAGAATATCTTTCGATTTCCATATAGACCATATAATGAAGAACAAGAAGATGTTACAATTACAATAGCAAAAGATCCAATGGCAGAAGCACGTCATGCAGTGATAGAAATTATAAGATTACTACGGGAAGAAAAATATCGTTATAAAGATATCGCTATTGTTTCTGGTGCTATGGAAGTATACGGTGATGTTGTAAAACGGGAGTTAGCCCTTGCTGGCATTCCTTGTTTTGTGGATCAGAAGAAGAATATCTTAGCAAACCCAGTAGTAGAATTTCTTCGTTCAGCGCTGGATGTTGTGACACATAACTTTGATTATGAAGCAGTGTTTCGCTTCTTAAAATGCGGGTTAACGGATTTTTCGATAGAAGAGATTGATCATTTTGAAAACTATGTCATTGCGTTTGGTATACGTGGAAAATATCGTTATGAATATGAGTGGCAGAAAAACTATCGGACAAATTATGAAGTTGATTTAGATAAAATCAATGAGGTTAGGGAGAGTTTATTAAAAGAATTTACACCGCTTTATGAAACATTAACAAGAAAAGACTCCTCGGTAAGAGACTGTGTAAACTCTCTTTATAACTTATTGTGTACTTATCAGATAGAGGAAAAGATTAATAAATTTGTTGAGAAGTTTAAAGAAGATGGAGAGGAAGAGGACAAACTAAGAGCAAAAGAGTATGAGCAAATCTATCCCATGGTTCTTGAAATTTTTGATCGAATGGTGGAACTACTTGGAGAGGATGAATTACCATTAAAGGAATTTCGCGATATCCTTGACACAGGTTTTCGTGAGGCAAAAGTAGGTTTAATTCCTCCTAGTATTGACCAGATTCTTGTAGGCGATATCGAACGAACTAGGTTAAAGGATATTAAAGCATTATTTTTCTTAGGGGTGAATGATGGTATTGTTCCGAAAGCAAATAAAGGTGGTGGAATCCTATCCGATGCAGAGAGGCAATTATTTGCAGATCATGAAATAGAATTATCTCCAACAAAACGTCAGACCGCTTATCTTACTGAGTTTTATCTCTATCTTAATTTAACGAAACCTCAGAATAAGCTCTATCTTTATTATAGTAAATTAGATGTTTCAGGAAAGTCCATTCGTGCTTCATATTTGCTTGGAAAGATAGGCAAGATATTTCCAAAACTAAAGATTTATGATGCAGATAGAAAATCTAGAGAAGATGAGCTACTTGGTACGGATCAAGGATTAAGCTATTTAATTTCTGTTCTTCGCGATTATGAGGGAGAACAACCTAAGCTTTGGAAGGAATTATATCACCTATATGTGAATGGTCAAATGCAAGGTAGAATTTCTCTTGATATGGTATTACAAGGGGTATACTATCAAAACTATGAGCAAGGGTTAACAAAAGAAGTTGCAAGAAAGCTTTATGGTGAAACCTTACTTGGTAGCGTAACTCGTATGGAAAAGTATGCAGCGTGTGCATTTGCGCATTTTCTCCAGTATGGATTAAGCTTAGAGGAAAGGCAAGAATATAAGATTTCAATGCCTGATATTGGTAGCTTATTTCATGAAGCGTTGGAACGTTTTTCAAAAGCATTAAAGGAATTAGGAATCTCATGGCATGAACTTACGGAGGAGGTTCGAGTATCTGTTGGAGAGCAGTGTGTAAGAGAGGCTGCCCAGAATTTCGGCAATGGAATTCTTGAAAGTTCAAAAAGAAGTGCCTATTT
Organism: Bacillota bacterium; assembly: GCA_023387655.1. Taxonomy (GTDB): domain Bacteria; phylum Bacillota; class Clostridia; order Lachnospirales; family Lachnospiraceae; genus Lachnoclostridium. The sequence continues at coordinate 12,641 of JAEWHR010000132.1, read as the reverse complement.
AGTAACTAGAGTAGAGAGGATCTTGCAGAGGACAACAAAGACTTTAACAAATCAATTGAAACAGGGAGTATTTGAGCCTGGAAGCTATGAACAATATTTTTCTCATGCAGATCGATATCTAAATTTAAGAGGACGTATTGACCGTGTTGATTTATATGAACAGGACGGTAAGCTCTACGTTAAGGTTATTGACTATAAGTCCGGTAGTACTTCCTTTGACTTGATGAGTTTATACTATGGGTTACAATTACAGTTAGGTGTTTACTTAAGTGCTGCCATGGAATTAATGAAAGAGCAATATCCAAATCACGAGGTCCATCCAGCAGGTGTTTTTTATTACAATTTAGATGACCCAATCGTAACGAAATCACATGCCATCGAAGAGGAGATTGAGAAGAAATTAGCGATGAATGGTCTTGTAAATGCATCTAGGGCTGTAGTACCGCTCCTTGATACTAGCTTTCGAGGGGAGGAGGGGGAATTGGCTCCTTCTACAAAGTCAACAGTAATTCCGGTAGAAACAGGGAAGGATGGCACCTATACAAAGAGATCTTCTGTGGCAAAAGAAGAGGATCTGATTGCCTTGATGGATTACATCAAAGAGTTGATGCATAAGTTTAGTGAACAAATCATGGATGGGAAGGTTCGACACAATCCTTACAAAGCAAAGAATAGAAATGCTTGTGCATATTGTTCTTTTGGATCTGTTTGTGGATTTGATTGTAAGGTGAACGGGTTTTCCTATCGTAATTTAAAGTCCTTAAATAAGGATGAAGTATGGAGTTTTATCAAAGAGGAGGATGAGTTTATTGGCAAAGACGAGTTGGACACCGGAACAGCAGAAGGTAATTGATATTAGAGATTGTAATCTCTTAGTCTCCGCGGCTGCGGGATCTGGAAAAACAGCTGTTTTGGTTGAACGTATTATCAATCGGATTACGTCTTTAAACTCTCCGATTAATATAGACCAGCTGCTTATTGTTACATTTACTAAGGCAGCCGCAGGGGAGATGAGAGAGCGAATTGGTGCTGCGATTGAAGAAAAGGTTATGGAACAGCCAGATAATGTTCACCTGCAAAAACAGTTGACACTTTTATATAATGCACAAATCACGACAATTGATAGTTTTTGTTTATCGGTAATTCGAAACCATTTTCATACGATTGATTTAGATCCATCGTTTCGAATTGCAGAGGAAGCAGAATTAACGCTATTAAAATCTGATGTACTGGCTACTTTATTGGAAGAAAAGTATGAGGAAGGAGCGGAAGAATTTTTAGAATTTGTTGAATGTTATTCTGCTTCAAAGTCAGATGAACCAATCGAAAATTTTATATTAAAGCTGTATCAGTTCTCCCAGAGTTATCCTTATCCCCACGAATGGTTAGAGGAGAGAGAAAAAGATTTTATGATTGAAAGTAAGGAGGACCTAAATCAAACCAGTTGGATGAAACAACTCCTCCAATATGTTAAGGTTTTACTAAGTGAGGCTTCTGATTTGTGTGGAAAGGCAATCGAAATAATAAACTTTCCGGATGGACCCAGACCTTATTTGGATGCTTTATTATCAGACCAAGAGATGATAGGGAGACTTCTTTCTTTAAAGACATACGAGGAGTATCAAGAGACCTTTCAACAGTTATCATTTGCTAGGTTGTCTACGAAAAAATGGCCAGATACCACAGAAGAAAGAAAAGAAGAGGTAAAAGCATTACGCCAAATGGTTAAAAAGATTTTATCTGATTTAGCCGACGATTTCTTTTTTCAGTCAATGGAAGACATGCTTTTAGATATGATAAAAGTTCGTAAACCTATGTTAGTATTATTATCTCTTGCTCATGAATTCTTAAATCGACTAGAGGCAGCAAAGGAAGAGAAAAATCTTGTGGATTTCTCAGACATAGAGCATTTTGCTCTTAATATTCTAGTCACAAAAGAGGATGGGAAACTTGTTCCTACCAAGGTCGCACGAGAAATGAGCGAACAATTTGAAGAGATTATGATTGATGAATATCAAGATAGTAACTATGTTCAGGAATATATCTTAAGTAGTATCTCCAAGGATTTAAAAGGACATCCCAATGTCTTTATGGTTGGTGATGTGAAACAAAGTATATATAAATTCCGTATGGCAAGGCCAGAGCTATTTATGGAAAAATACGAAAAGTATTCAACAGAAGAAGGATTATATCGCCGTATTGATTTGAGTAAGAATTTTCGAAGCAGAGCAGAAGTACTGGATAGTATTAATGGAGTCTTTGAAAAGATTATGACGAAAGGATTAGGAGGAATTGAATATACCAAGGAGGTTTCCCTTTACCCTGGTGCGAGCTTTCCTAAGATAGAGATGGATTTAGACAATACGTCTTTCCTATCTTCGGATACAAAAACTGAGTTAATTATTCTAAATCTAAAGGAAGAAGAAAATTCAACATTAGATACTGCAGATAGAATGGATGTTACATCCCTAGAAGAGGACCCGGTAGAACTTAGTAAGCGAGAACTGGAAGCAAAAGCTGTTGCCATGCGTATCAAACAATTAGTACATGGCGACAGTGGATTCTTAGTTACTAAGAGAAACGGAGGAGAACAAGTACAAGAGCGATGTAAATACCGTGATATTGTTATTTTGCTACGTACGATGTCTGGTTGGTCGGAAACCTTTACTGAAGTATTAAAACAAGAAGGAATTCCAGCATATTCAGATACGCAGACAGGTTACTTTCAGACCTTAGAAGTAAAAACTGTTTTAAATTATCTAAGAATACTGGATAATCCAAGGCAAGATGTCCCGTTAACTGCCATACTGTATTCACCAATAGTAGGGTTAAGTGCAGAACAGTTATCTCTACTAAGAGTGAAACCTACCAAGGAAGCAGAAAAGCTGTCTATTTATGATGCTGCAAGAGAGTGTGCACTTGAATATTTTGTAATGCAAAGGGAAGGAACTCATTCTAGCAATCAAGAATTTATAGAAGCAGGAGAAAAGCTAAGCCGATTTTTTGCTATTTTCGATAAACTAAGAGAAAAAGCTGTTTACCTCCCAGTGCATGAGATAATTTTAGAGTTATTTAAAGAAACAGGATATGATCTTTTTGTTTTTGCTATGCCAGGTGGGGAGCAACGAAAAAGCAACTTAAATCTGCTGGTTCAACATGCACTATCCTTTGAAGAAAGTAGTTACCATGGATTATTTCAATTTATCCGTTATATCGAAAGGTTGCTCAAATTCGAGATTGATTATGGAGAAGCTGGAGCTCTTTCTGAGGATGACAATGCAGTTCGTATCATGAGTATTCATAAAAGTAAAGGTTTGGAGTTTCCGGTAGTTATACTTGCTGGGATGGGAAAACAGTTTAATACCATGGATGCAAGAGAGAAAATTGTACTACATGCTGACTATGGAATTGGACCGGAGTGCATTGATTATCAGCTTAGAACAAAGTGCCCTACCCTGTTAAAGCAGGTGATTAAAAAGAATATTGTACTCGATAACCTGGGAGAGGAATTAAGAGTTTTATACGTCGCATTAACAAGAGCGAAGGAAAAACTAATTATGATTGGAAGTGCCAATGATGCCAACGATTTGTTTGATCGATGGAGACAAGATGCCACACCTGGTGTTACTCCGTTACGCTTTCAAACATTGGCTTTGGCGAAAGATTATTTTTCATTTGTTGGCCCTGTTGCATTGAATGACGCAAGAATTCGAGTTATCACCCTTACTCCCAATGAATTATTAGAAGATGAATATGATAAACAAACGAATCTAAGGAATAAGCAAGAGGAATTAGATCCTAAAAATTTCATAGAACGTACAGAGGAGGAAGTAGATAAAGAACTAGAGGGTAATCTTTTAGAAAAATTATCTTTCCGATATCCATATGAAAAAGAGGCTATGCTACCGATAAAAACTACGGTAAGTGAATTAAAAAAACTAAGCCAACAGGTAGATGAGGATTTAACCGAGACCTTACCTAAGATTAAGGAGGTAAGTCAAATGGTAATAGAGCCTACGATACCTAAGTTTTTATCGGAGCCCAAAGAGCTAAGAGGAACAGAACGTGGAAATCTGTTTCATAAAATCCTTGAGCTGATTGATTTTTCTAAAAGTAATACAAAAGATGAGTTAATAGAGTTTGCCACTTTGCTAGTAAATCGTGGACTCCTTCAAGAAGAATCTTTAGAGGGTATTAATTTTGACCGGCTATCAAGGTTTTTTCAGTCAGAGTTAGCTCATCGTATGCAGAAAGCGTGGCAAAATGGATGTCTTTACCGGGAACAGCCATTTGTGATTGGTATACCTGCAAGAGAGGTTAAGGAAGAATACGAAAGTGAAGATTTAGTATTAATACAGGGAATCATTGATGTTTATTTTGAAGAAGAGGACGGAATAGTTCTAGTTGACTATAAAACAGATGCAGTAGCAGAACTAGGAGAAGAAGAACTCTTAAGGCGGTACCAAGAACAAATATGCTATTATGAGAAGGCACTGAATCAACTTCTAGATAAAAAAGTAAAAGAAAAGATAATCTATTCCTTCTCTCTTGGCAAGGAAATCAAGGTGGATTAAGTAGAACCATAAAAAAGCCTATCGTTATGTTTATGGTAGGGTAAATTGGATATACTCCAAAAAGATAATAAGTATGAAATAATTAGTAATATGAGGAAAATGGAACCTTTTAGGGATTGACATTTTCCTTATGTTGCAACACAATAAGGAGTATATTATATGGGAAAAACAAGAAAACCGATTGATATGTCAAAAGTAAAGCCAGAGGATATGATGAAGTATGAGATAGCAAAAGAACTAGGATTGTTCGATCAAGTACTACGAGATGGCTGGGGGTCTTTATCTGCAAAAGAGACAGGTCGTATCGGTGGTATCATGACAAGAAAAAGAAAAGCTATGGAAAAGCAAATGCTTGACACGAATATGCTTAATATAAGCATGCTTAATGTAAGCAAGGAAGAATAGAAAGGTTGACGTTTAAAATGCGAAGAAAGATGTTATTTATCTATAATCCAAATGCAGGTAGAGGTAGAATACGTACCAAGCTTTCACAGATTCTAGAAATAATTTTAAAAACAGAATATGAGATTGTTATATACCCTACTAGACAAAAAATGGATGCCAGAGAGATAGCAAAGGAATATGCGACCAATAATAAATGTGATGCCATAGTGTGCTCTGGTGGAGATGGCACCCTAAATGAGGTAGTAGGAGGACTTATGGAAGTTGGTTGTTCTCTACCGGTTGGCTACATACCATCCGGAACAACAAATGATTTTGGTTATAGTCTGAATATCCCGAAAGACATGGAAAAGGCGGCTGAAATCATAGTAAAGGGTGCTACTTTGTTGTGTGATGTTGGCTCAATGAATAATTCTTATTTTACTTATACAGCAGCATTTGGACTATTTACAGACGTTTCTTATGATACACCACAAAACTTCAAGAACGTACTTGGTCGTATGGCATATATTTTAAGTGGTATTAGTAAACTTCACAGCGTTAAGGTTTACCATCTTCGCATTGAACATGAGGATGAGGTAGTGGAGGATGATTTTATCTATGGCATGTTAGCAAATTCGAATTCCATTGGAGGTTTTCGAGGTATTACTGGTTCGCAAGTGTTATTAGATGATGGGCTATTTGAATTATTCTTGATTCGTAGGCCACATAATTTGGTTGAATTAAGTGGTATTATAAATGATTTAATGCATAATGTGATTACTGGGAAACACATTTATTATCATCGTGTCCATTCAGTTAAGATTATATCAGAATGTGACATGCCTTGGTCTTTAGATGGGGAATATGGTGGTACTACAACGGAAGCAAACATTGTAATACATAAGCAAGCCATTCCTTATATCTGTGATCGCACGGAGTTAATTGAATCAAAAGAGGCATTACAAGTCTCTAAAGAATAAAGATTCTTTATTAATGTTGGAGTATGTGAAGAAACAATTCAAAACTCCGACATTATGTTTGCATAATAAAAAGGCGCATAGGATAGTTTCATTGAAAAGTATTAATACTTCTCATAAAACATTCCTATGCGTCTGTCTTTACTTCATTCTTCTGTCTTTACATTATTCTTCTGTATTTACATCATTCTTCTTTCGTTACTCCATTCTTCTCTCTAATCTAAGATAGTAGCAAATACTAGGAATTTTTGCTCCCTAAACTAAGATTCTTAATTCCAAGGAAGTTTTTCACTAAGACTGTTATACCACCAAGTAATATGGAATGATCTTTTAAGTTAGAGGCTATCAAAGGTATCTTATCCACTAATCGATTGCTAACTTTTTTGGTAATCATCTCTGCTAATTCTGGATAGGCATTCGTAAATGCACTGTTAATAATAATGATTTCTGGGCTAATGGTATTTTGAAGATTATTTACGCAAACTGCCATGTAGTTAATAAAATGATCCATTACCTCAAGGGCTTTTGGTTCTTTTTTCTCATAGGCTATTAGCAAATCATCCAGTGTAGCATCTTCACGAAATTCTTTTAATAGAGCGCGTTCAGAAGCATATTGTTCGAGACAACCTTGATTTCCACATGGGCAAGTGCGACCATTCATTACTACGATGGTATGACCAAATTCACCAGCGTTTCCATGGTATCCAGTGTATAATTCTTTGTTTAAAATAATACCTAGACCGACTCCTGAGTGGATGCTAAGATTTGCAAGTGAAGTATATGTTTCTGGAAGAAATGCTTTTTCACCAAGTGCAGATAGATTTGCTTCATTTTCTAAAAAGACTGGCACACCAAAATAACTGCCTAATTGCTCTGAAAGATTTATGTCATTTAAATGATAATACGGGGTAAATAACACCTCGTTTTGATGGACTACACCGTGGATACCAATGGCAATCCCAATAAGGCCATAAGGTGTTTTTTCATATTCAGATTCCATAGATTGTATTAGGTCAATTAATACGGGTACTAAATTTGATTCAGGAGGTGTTTTGATTTGCTTGACACTACGTTGTTCCCCTTTTAGATCTGATATCATACAGGAGATTCTAGAGACTTCAATGTCCACACAGATAGCATAACCGGCTTTTTTATGAAAACTTAATAGAATTGGTTTACGACCAAGCCCTGTGTCCTCACTTCCGATTTCCAGAACCAATTTATCATTAATAAAATCACTAACGATTGCAGAGATAGTGGCTTTGGTAAGTCCTAATTTTTTCGAGATGGCAGCGCGCGAGATAGGTTCATGTTGTAAAATTGTTTCAAGCACTAGCTTACTATTTATATCTCGTATAAGTTCTTTACTACCTAAAACCATGATAGAATATCGTCCTTTCTTTAACGTGTCAGATTTTTTCAATTTCTTAAAAAGAAACCTTAAGAATCTCTCTTGACACTCGATTTGTATATTGTTATGATTATACCATAATTATATTGTTTAGTAAATAAACAATATAGGGACTTAAACGAAAGAGTGAAAGTAAAATCTTTCAAAAAAGTTTTTAATCAACGATAAATGATGTTGCACAAATGAGGTAATTAAAAAGATAGAGTGATGTGGGAGGTAGCAGATGTATTATATTGGTATTGATTTGGGAACTTCTTCTGTGAAGCTTGTGTTAATGAAGGAAAATGGCGAAATTACTAAAATGGTTTCCAAGGAATATGATTTATTCTTCCCAAAAACCGGTTGGTCAGAACAAAATCCGGTGGATTGGTATCGTCAGAGTGTTGCTGGAATGAAAGAACTAATCAGTGGGGTGAAGAAAGAAGAAGTTGCAGGAATCAGCTTTGGTGGACAGATGCATGGTCTTGTCATCCTAGATAGCAATGACGAAGTACTTAGACCTGCAATTCTTTGGAACGATGGTAGAACGGGAGAAGAATGCGATTACTTAAATAATGTTATAGGAAGAGAAAAAATCTCTCAATATACTGCGAATATGGCTTTAACAGGGTTTACTGCACCAAAACTTCTATGGGTTAAGAAACATGAACCAGAGATTTTTAATCGTATTTCAAAAATCATGTTACCTAAGGATTACCTCGCATATCGCTTTACTGGAGTTCACTGCACTGATGTTTCGGATGCATCTGGAATGTTGTTGTTTGATGTGGAACATAAGTGTTGGAGCGATGAGATGATTGAAATTGTAGGAATACATAAAAATCAACTCGCTAATATCTATGAAAGCTATGAAGTGGTTGGAACACTTACTGAGACAGCTGCAGAAGAATTAGGCCTTACGACAAATGTAAAGGTGATTGCAGGAGCAGGTGATAATGCAGCAGGAGCAATTGGAACGGGAACCATAGAACATGGTATGTGTAGTGTATCCCTTGGAACTTCCGGTACAGTATTTATTGCTTCGGATAATTTTGCTGTTGACGAAAATAATGCACTTCACTCCTTTGCCCATGCAAATGGAAAATTCCATTTCCTTGGCTGTATGCTTTGTGCTGCATCTGCAAACAAATGGTGGATGGAAGATATCTTAAAAACCAAAGAATTCGCAAAAGAACAGCAAGAGATAGGAAATTTAGGAGAAAATGAGGTTTACTTCCTTCCATATCTTATGGGTGAGAGAACTCCTCATAACGATCCATCGGCACGTGGTGCATTTATTGGTATGTCAATGAACACAACAAGAGGAAATATGACACTAGCAGTGTTAGAAGGTGTTACCTTTGCGCTTCGTGATGCTGTTGAAATCGCTCGTTCTTTTGGTGTTACAGTAGAGCGTGTCAGATTAATCGGTGGTGGAGCAAAAAGTGATCTTTGGTGTAAGTTAGTAGCCAACATCTTAGATGTAACAGTGGAAAAATTAGCTTGCGAAGAAGGACCTGGATATGGTGCAGCAATGCTTGCAGCAGTTGGCTGCGGTGCTTACGAGTCCGTATCTGAGGCAGCAGATAAATTAATTCGTGTTACGGATACGATTCCTCAGGAACCGGCTTTGGTTGAGAAGTATAATAAGAAATACGAGGTATTTCGCCAATTATATCCAGCTCTTAAGCCAGTATATTCCATGCTGTAAGAGAGGGTAAGATTACAGTTATTAGATTTCATTTTAGAATACATTGAAGCAACAATGGAATAATGATATAATAGGGGCTGTTGTAAAGTTAGGTATAAATTTGATACCACTTTACTTCAGTCCTTTTTGATGGAATCAAACCATTAAGAAAGAACCCTTTTACTGGGAGGAGATCTAGAATGCAAGCATATACAGGTTTTGCTGAAGTTTATGATACATTTATGGATAATGTTCCTTATGAGGAATGGTCAGAGTATCTTGTTGGATTATTAAGAGAGTATGGAGTAAAGGATGGTTTAATACTGGAACTTGGTTGTGGTACCGGGAGTATAACCAGAAGATTATTTGAGCGTGGATATAACATGATTGGAATTGATTTATCAGAAGACATGTTGGAAATCGCTAGAGAAAAAGATATGGATGCAGGGTATTCTTTTGATGATATTTTATACCTGAATCAAGATATGAGAGAATTTGAGTTATATGGTACTGTTTCCGCAGTGGTTAGCATTTGTGATAGTATGAATTATATAACAGAACCGGAAGAACTTAAGCAAGTCTTTCGTTTAGTGAATAATTATTTAGATCCACAAGGAATATTTATTTTTGATATGAACACAATTCATAAATACAGAGATATCCTTGGTGAAACAACGATTGCCGAAAATAGAGAGGATTGCAGCTTTATCTGGGAGAACTATTATCATGAAAAAGAAGCAATCAATCAATATGATATTACAATTTATAAAAAAACGGAGATTGAGCTTGAAGATGAGGAATTAGAAACAGCTCAACCTTATGAAAGAAATCTTTATGAAAGATGGGAAGAAACTCATTACCAAAGAGCTTATGAACTTGAAGAAATTATATCTTTATTAACAGAAGCAGGAATGGAATATGTGACTGCTTATGATGCAATGACGAGGAATGCACCGACGAAAGACAGTGAACGTATTTACATCATTGCAAGGGAGAAAAAACAAGAGAATAAGTTGTATTTATAAAGTTTGTATTTGCTCTGCATCCACAAACGGATTATAGACTATAAGTAACACAGAAATGAGGAAAATGATGAAGGATTATATAATACGTGCAACTGCGGCTAATAGCCAGATACGTGCATTCGCCTGTGTTTCAACGGATATCGTTGAAACTGCGAGAAGGGCACATAATACAAGTCCTGTTGTAACAGCGGCACTTGGAAGATTATTAACTGCTGGAGCAATGATGGGCAGTATGATGAAGGGGGAAAAGGATCTTTTAACATTAAAGATTGCATGCAGTGGCCCAATTGAGGGGTTAACTGTGACGGCAGATTCCAATGCAAATGTGAAAGGATATGCTTATCAAAATGTTGTTAATCTCCCTCCTAGTCCGAAAGGAAAATTAGATGTTGGTAAAGCACTAGACATCGGTGTTCTTAGTGTAATTAAAGATATGGGGCTGAAGGAACCATATGTTGGCCAAACCGACTTAGTGACAGGGGAAATTGCAGAGGACTTGACCTATTATTTTGCAACCTCTGAGCAAGTTCCATCTTCTGTAGCGCTTGGTGTATTGATGAATCGTGATAATACAGTAAGATGTGCAGGAGGATTTATCATTCAGCTGTTACCATTTGCAGAAGAGGAAGTAATTGCAAAATTAGAAGAAAAGATTGGGAATATAACATCAGTTACTTCAATGCTAGATAAAGGTATGACACCGGAAGAAATATTAGAAGAGTTGCTAGGAGAATTGGGTCTTACGATATTAGATAAGGTTCCAACCCAGTTTAGTTGTAATTGTTCGAAAGAACGTGTGGAGAAGGCCATTGTAAGTATCGGAAAGAAAGATATTCAAGAAATGATTGATGACGGAAAGCCAATTGAAGTGAACTGTCATTTTTGTAATACGAATTATAAATTTTCAGTTGAGGAGTTAAAAGATATTATAGCAAGAAGTAAATAATATTACTTATTTTAGCTGCGAAGGAAATAGTCATTCATTAATCAAGACGCGATAAGTGGAATAATAAAACGAAGAGGACTAAGTTTGATTACAGTCCTCTCCGTTTTTTATTGTATCCAGCTACAATGAAACCACGAGTTCGTTTTTTTAGTATATCTAGTTACATTAAAACCATGAGCTCGTTTTTTATTATATCTAGCTACAATTATGACCACCAGCTATGCCGGTGGTCATAATTGTTATAAATGATATCTTAGATAACATAAACATTCAGCTATCATAAATACAAGTGGTGACTACTGTACTAAGTTAACGTTATAATAAAAAGCGGAACAACTGAAATACAACAGAGGTAATGTTAAAGAGCATCTTCTTTCCAGTGGACATGTCAAGGGGATTGACATCTCCATTGGTTCCATAGCTTCCATCGGAAAGAACAGGAAGTGACTTATCTTGCATTGCATACATATAAGATTCTAGTTGTTTATTAAATTCAGTACCATGAACCACTAGCATAACTTCAGTGTCTAGATAAGCGCTCCGCATATCGGCATTAAAGGAGCCGATAATTGAAATATCATCATCAATTAATACGGATTTATCATGCATGGAGTGTTCTCCTTGAAATTCGTAAATCTGTACTCCAGTTTTGATAACCTTAGGCTTATTGAAGGTATAGTCCGAGGAAGCCATAAAATTATCGCCACCAGCGGTTGAGTTAATTAGCATTCGAACATCAGGTACGTTGTTGCTAATTTTTTTCATGTCATCGTACATATCAGAATCAAATACAGCATATGGAGTTTGAATATAAACACGTTTCTTGGCATTTTTCATAAGTTCCACCATCTGATACCAGATATGTGGTTCTTTTGCCATGATATGAATTGGATTTGTGATTAAGCTGATTTTATTCGTTGGAACAGTGATAGGAACATAGTCCACTTCGGTAAAAAGTTGTGGTTGGTTTGTTTTTAAATCCTGATAGATGGAACCAAGAGTTTCATAAGCTTTTGTAACTTTATTCTTCTTATACCTTGGGATGCGGTCAAATACTGGTTCACTTTCTTTTGCATTCCAAACTGTTTCAAAATAACTCCAAACTTGTGACAACACACTTTCATCACTTCTATTTGTTTTGGCAGCGGTATTAAATACAAAGATATCTCTATCGTAACTTAAAACATCGGTATTATATTCACCAAGAAAATAATCCGAGATATTTCTACCACCTAGGAGCAATAAGGAATCATCGATAATTAGATATTTATCATGGAGTCTACCATTTGCAGTCCAGGGTTTTAATAAATTTAGCATGTTATAATAGCGAATTTCTACATTTTCATGTGTTCCCAGAGCATAATAAATTGGATCTGAGTTCATATCGATATAACCTGTTAAACCATCTACGATTATTTGAACCTTAACGCCACGGTTGGCTGCAGCTAAGACGACGCTAGCGATTTCGTTACAGCTGCGGTCATGCTTAATAGAAAATGACGAAATTGCAATTTTTTCTTTTGCTTGATTTATCATATGTATTCGAACATCAAGCGCATCTTGGCTAGTTTCTACTACAGCAGCACGGTCTACCGATATGGTATCACTATAAAAATCATTTAAGTCAAAGCTATTTTTAAATTCTTCACTAACCT
>JAEWHR010000118.1 GCA_023387655.1 Bacillota bacterium | reverse complement strand
GCTTTTGCTTTTGTAGTATTCATAATGGTAAACGAGGTAGTTGTTTCATTAAAGGTGGAACCTGGTTTTACTATAGCATAGCTATATACATCTGTTTTTGATGCATTGTTAAATTGAAGCATCAGTTTCCCATTCTGATAATAGTAGGATACATCTTTGCTATTATCACCAATTGTAGGAGCGCCAGCTTGACCATTAATCTTTAAATAAGCAGTTTTACTATATGTTTTGTTTGCTGTAGCTGCGGTACGAATTTTTAAGGTAACTGATTTGGAACCATTTCTAAAAAGAGTAGTAGGAGCAATATCTTGAATAGTCATATTCTTATCACATTCGACCCAAGCATTTATTTTTTCGCTAAAATACTCCATTGAAAGGGTTGTATTTAATGTTAATTTATTTGCATTTACTTTAACAGAAGGGGCATTTGCTCTTTTGGTAAGAGTTATATTTACTTCCTTTGAAGGACGAGCACCCACATTGTTTGCATTTGTTCCTACTATTTGTGGAATTCGAAAGGATACTTTAGCACCTTTTACAAGCAACCCTTCTATCGTCTTTAAGAATGACTGATGGGAGGTTGTATTCGTATCAAGCGATACTTTATTCCATACGTAGTCGGTCGACTTTTTCCACTCAAAGTAAGTTGCAGCATCGCAATTTTCAAAATCAAAAATACTATCTACTTTATCAAAGATTACTTTAAATGAGGTGTCTTTTGCCGGAAGTGTAACGCTTTGAATGGTTTTATCATTCTCACCTTTAAAGTAAAGAGTGGTATCTTCTGAGGAGTTTACCCATGAGATATCCATAAGGAATGCATCGTTTTCCGTTGTTTTATTGCCTTCTACCTCATACCAGGTTGTTTTATCTGTAGAATAGTGGACTACAGTATTATTATTGGTATAAACATACATAGTCAAAGTGTCATAGTCAATGGTTCCAATCGAAACTGGTTTTGCCTCTGCAGCACTAATTTTTGCGATTGGAATGATTAGGAGGAGACCAAACACTAGAAGGATAGGTATAATTTTTTTCTTTGTATTCATCTATTTAAGTCTCCTTTCACTACTTACCAGCATCAATAATAGTTAACTTACAACCTGATTTAATAACGAATCCATTACTTAATGTAATAACTAGATTATTGGTGGTTGTTGAGGTTGAAGTTAATTTATTAATCTTAGCATTGGATAAGTAAATGGTTGCGGTTCCACCAGATACTGTTGCAGAACGTAATACGGAAGTGCCGCCCCAGGTTACATCAGAGATACCAACTGCATAAGAGCTGTCATGTAGTTTTAACTTTAGTTCATAGGTAATTACTTCAACGGTTTCTGTAGTTTTGCTTCCATCGTCGTTTGTTGTAACTTTCGTTTCGGTTTCTTTTAAACTGCCTTCCATGATGGACCAAGCGATTGGAGCATCTAATAAAGTTGCCGTATCTACAAGTTTAATCGTGACCTTGTTATCAATTTCTTCTCCATTATTCAAAGTAATTAGTAATGGAACTGCTTCTCCCTTTGTTGTAACTGTGGAGTGAGTTTCAAACTTATTCACGTATACAGTAACGGTTGCAGTACGAATCTTCTTACCATCATCATTTGTATAGGAGCCATAAGTTACTTGATAATCTGTACTTGGTGTTAGGGTATACCCATCATATTTTATTGCTTTCACTTCAGTATCCTGAGTAGTAAAGCTTCCGATTGCAGAAGCATCGGGCACTTTCTCTGTACCTAAGTCTATTTGGAAACTAAAGGAGGATTTATCTCCTGTTTCTGTTGAACTATACAAACGTTCAAAGGCTGAAGTGTACTCTTTATGCTCCGAGTTATTAATTTGGCTAGCTGGATAGATGTATAGAAGTACTCCACTATCTGTGGTGCTTTCAATAACATCATTATTGGATAACGTAATATAAGCATATAGCTTAGTTTCAGTAAACTTATCCAAGTTTTCGGTACTTGTTATTTTGGTAGTTATAATGTATTGATCTGATATGAACCTTGACGTTGTGTTCATACTTACAGAACTTTTTAAACTTACAGTACCTTTGGTATTACCATATTGGTCACGGAAGCTAATGGAAGATACGGTAGCTTTGGTTGGACTATATAGGGTAAAGGTTAGATTCCCGGCAGTATTTTCACTGTTACATACTCCAGCAGTAGTGATCAATGTTTTTAATGAAGTTGCTTGTGCAGAACTTGGGTACTGTACACCTTTGCTTCCTGTGATATCAATTTCTTTAGAAGCAAGAGAAAACTTCACATCTTCTGAAGCTGGTATACTCTTTTTTCTTACATAGACATGGCTTCCAGCAGGTGCTTTTTCTGATTTTATAGTAATCTCTTCACTCGTGGTAACAGAAGTCCAAGATGCAGTTGCATAGTCTAATGTATTATCAGGTTTTACGATGGTATATTCAAAAGGTTTTGTTTCACTAGCTGCCTTAATCTGCAAAGTAAAAGTTGTAGAGCTAGTATAATTAATCTCTATTCCATGTTCGGTTTCAGAAGGAGGAGCCTCTTGAATCGGAACGGTAACCGTTGCAATATGAGAAACCTGACTGGTACTAGTAGGATTCTTTCTAAATTGTAACGTAACTTCACTCTGTGGTGTACTTGCATTGGTATATAAAGCACTACCAGCAAGGTCTTTTAACCAAAGATTCGTGGAGGTGGTTACGTTTTTCCAATCACCGATAGTTCCATCACTAGATACGGTACGATAAGCCATATTCTTATCTACTTTGATAGAAAACTTAGAACCGTTGATTAATACAGTTGGCGCATCCATCTTTTTAGGTATGGCAATGGAAGTCTCTTTACTTGGACGTGCTCCTTCGGTTAGAGTTCCATTTATCATATAACTATTGGTTGGTGCCAGTCTTAAGTAAACAGTTGCCCCTTGGGTACAAAGCATCTCAAGTTGTGAAGCGAAGTTATCGGTATTCACTGTATTCCATATGTAGCTATCCTTTTTTCTCCACTGGATAGTACGGTTATAATGATTGGTAAAGGAAACAGTACCTTTCACTTTATTATAGCGTGCTTTAAAATTTGATACTTGTTTTGGTATTGTTATCTTTACCACCTCAGTTGAAGCATCACCCTTTACGGTTAAAACATACTTACTAGTCGCTGAAATCCAAGAGATATCAAGAGTTACCAATCGATCGGTACCAATGTCGGTGGGAATGGCTTCCCAAGTTTTCATGTTTTCATCTGAAAAATAAACAACAGTATCACCTGGATTTACTTTTAGGGTTATTGTGCTATTGTCATAATTAATTTCCTGTACACTGATGCCTGCTCCGACAGCATATGCTGTTTTCGAAGAAAAGACACCAAAAGCCAATGTCAGCAGAAAAAAGACGCTGGCAATGATGCAAAAGAAAGTGTAACGTGTACTCTTTGCTGTATTTTTCACAGCAATAGTGCCTATTTGCATGGTTTGCATACCTCCTTTGGTCATGTAGGTGGTTTTTCTGTCAGTCAAAACCACACCGCTTTCTCTTCCTGAGGCCAAACGGTTTTACATGTGTTTGTTGAAATAAAATCTTATCTTATGCTCTATAAACTATTATCGGTTATAAGAAGGGGAATCTTTAGCAAGAAAGCTTGATTGGTACGTATTACCACACCTTTTCTTTCAACCTTCTATCCTAAAAACAGTATAACATAGGAATGTCAAAAGTAAGGCAAAGCACGAAAATACACGAAAATAGGAAAAAAGAACTGTATTTTATAGAAATATGAAAAAGCATGAATTATGCCAGGTTCATGACATAAAAGTAACACAAAATTAGAATAAAATGGCACTAACATGTAGACATTATAGGTAGGGAAGGTGGAGTATATGATACAATTTCAAAAGAAGGTAAAATCAATCGCTTTTTTCTGTTTTCTGTTATTTTTTAGTGTTATTTTTTTAAGTCAACCGGATATGACAGCGTATGCAAGTAATGATATGCCTGGGTATGAAAATCCAGAGGACATCATTATAGCTACCCCAAAAAATAATTACTCTACCACTGGTAGTAAGGTGAGTATCCTTGGTGCATGTGATTATGAATACCCATTGTATATGAATGGAGAAGAGATAGAGACAACTGAGTATGGTTTTTTCACAGTTTATGTAGAATTAGAAGTTGGTAAGAATGATTTTATATTTGAAAATAACGGAGTAGTAAAGACATTAACCATCAATCGAAAAAAAGTAACAACATCTTCCGGTAATAATTCGGGAAATAGCGGTACGAATGCTCCTAAAGTAACTTACAAAGAGTTTAAGAATGATGTTTATGGAGTTATAACAAGTAGCTATGCAATGCCAAGAACTAAGGTAAGTGAATCTAATGTAAATGTAATGCCCTTAACGCTTGGGACAACTTCACGTATTTTAGGAGAAGACGGTAGCTACTATAAACTTGTAGATGGTACCTATGTTTCAAAATCGAGTATGAAGCGATATGATAAGAAACTAGAATCTAACAAGGTAACTAAGGCAAGTATGAGTATAGATTCTACTACGAATCAATTAGTAATTGAGTTATCTATGAATGTGAATGCGTTGCATTCCGTATCCGTGGAAGGTCAAAATATTTATCTAAAGCTATATGATACCATCGCTGCAGCAAAACCGAAAATTGCAGCTAATGGTTTAATTGAGAAGGTAACGGTAAATACTGATAGTAAGAATAAGACAAAGACCTACTGTTTTACGATGTATGATAATTCATCAATTTATGGATATGATATAACGTTTAAAAACGGAGTGATGCGTTTTGAGTTAAAACTTCCGGTAAAATTAAAAGACACAAAATCACTGGTTGGTGCTACTGTATTATTAGATGCTGGTCATGGAGACTATGACAGCGGAACGGTTGGACCTATGGGAGTCTATGGTCCAGTTGAAAAAGATATTAACTTAAATATTACATTATATGCAAAACAGTACCTTGAAGCACTAGGTGCAAAGGTAGTTTTAATACGTGATAACGATACGTTTTACAGTTTATCTAACCGGGTGGAAACCATTCGAAAGGTAAAGCCAGATATATCTGTATCTATCCATGGTAACTCCTTAGATTACTCAAGTGATTATAGTAAAACAAGTGGATTTATAACTTATTATAGCTATAATTTATTCGGGAATTTACCTAATTTAATAAATAATAGTATCACTGAGGAGTTAGGGTTTAAAAAACGTGATCCAAGACAAAAAAGTTTATCGTTAACTCGTCTTACAACATGTCCTTCTGTATTATTAGAAACTAGTTTCTTATCCAACCCATATGATTATGAATACTTAATTCAATTGGAGAATCAAAAGGAGTTTGGTGTAGCAATTGGAAAATCAATTCAATCGTACTTACAGGGCATTGCAAAGCAAAACGATCAAGTTTATATAGTAAAAAGAGGAGATACCTTAGCTTCCATAGCTTCAAACTATGGATTAACGATAAAGCAACTAGCAGAGTATAACAGTATAGAAGATATTAATTATATTATAGTGGGACAAAAAATTCTTATTCCGTAGGAACATTAGAAGAAAGTTTTGAATAAAATAGGATAAAAGTAGGCACATTGTGAGACAACGGGGTGAAATAAAGGTTGTCTCCTAGTTAGGAGTAGAATGGTTGTTTCTTATAATCCAATACGGGCAACGTTATATGCCATACAGTTTGGAAAAGAAGAACAAAACGGAATATTTAAACGAATGTCAGAGGATTGTACAAATTTTATTTCTCAGTGTATATGGGCGGGATATGGAGGTACGGACGGGTATTCCCTGACAAGTGAGGCAGATATTCTGGCACTAAGAGAAAGAGTGGCTCAGAATTATCGTCAGACAAATGTCTGGTACGGGAGAAACTATGCGTCTCCTTCCGCATATGCTTCTGGAGCATTTATGAGAGTGGAGGAACTGTGGAATTATGTCACTACAAACCAAGGGCCTGGGCCTAGAGCTAAGGGCTATAATAATAGGCAGTATTGGGGTAACGTAACGGTTGACTTAGCACCGGGGGATGTCTTGCAGTTTTATCATAGTAATCTTGGACGCTATGGACATACCGTAATGGTGACTTCTCAGACACCTCAGACCATTGAGAATGCATTGGAATCTGTCTACGTGGCTCAACATACCGCAGACTATAGTTATCGCCCACTCAGCGATGTACTTGCTACCAATGGTGGCATTGAAGGTGCATGGATGAGAGTACTTAAGTTTACAGATGCTTATTTTTAATAAACGTTTCACTTATGAAGCTTAGGTACTTTAGACCGTAATATATCAAATATCGGTACAAACAAAATTTCTGAATGAGGAGTATTTGCTTCTTTCATGAGATTTGTTTGTACCTTTTTATTGGTTATTTTTTGGTATGTTTCATTGTGCAATAAAATAATTTATGTTAAGATAATAGCTAAAGATGGAAAAACCTGTGACTTGCAGGCATCCATTTTATAGTATGTGAAAGGTTTCGGTCCGACACCTTTCATAAGGAAAGGTAGGAGAATCACGAAATGATATCAAAAAGTATTTTAAATGCAGTACTCGCAAAAGCACTGTCTACAGGTGCAGATTTTGCGGAAGTTTTTGCAGAGAGAACGTTAAGTAAAAATATCAGCATGATAGATAGTAAGGTAAGTGAAATTACAGATTCTTTATTATCAGGTGTTGGCATTCGTATTCTTAAGGGAACAAGAAGTGTTTATGCCTCAACAACCGATATGAGTTATAGCGGTTTGATCAATTGCGCAGCGCAAGTAGCGTCTGCATTGTCTGGTGTACCTAATGGAAAGAGTATACATTTAACCGAAAAGCTGTTTGGAGACATTCATCCAATCCGTATTGTACCTTCTAGTGTACCGAATGCACAAAAAATAGATTTATTAAAAGAAGGATATTTTAGCGCAAAAAATTATCATCCTGAAATAGCTCAAGTTATGGGTAATATTCTTGATGTAGACCACAATATCATGATTGCAAATAGTGATGGACTTTATACAGAGGATCGTCAAGTTAGAACTAGAATGGCAATCTCGGCAATTGCTAGTAAAGATGGTGAAAATCAAACAGGAGCATGCTCACCCGGCAGACGCATGGGACTTGAGATGTTTGAAATTATCTCGCCAAAGAGTATTGGAGAACGGGCAGCAAAGCAGGCGGTAACGATGCTTCATGCTGATTATTGTCCAGCGGGTAAGTATCCGGTAGCAATTGAGAATGGCTTTGGTGGTGTTATTTTCCATGAAGCTTGCGGGCACTCCCTAGAATCAACTTCGGTAGCTCTTGGGCAATCAGTATTTAGCAATAAATTAGGCAAGCAGATTGCAAATCCAAAAGTAACAGCGGTAGATGATGGAACAATACCAAATGCTTGGGGATCCATTAACGTCGATGATGAAGGAAATCCATCAAGACGTAATGTTTTAATTGAAAATGGTATCTTAAAATCCTATATGATTGATAAACTTGGTGGACGTCGTATGGGTATGGAAGCAACCGGTAACTGTAGACGTCAAAGTTATGCTTGGGAACCAACCTCACGTATGACCAATACAATGATTCTAGCTGGACAGGATAAGAATGAAGATATTATCGCATCCATGGAGTATGGTTTATATGCAGCAGACATGGGTGGAGGATCCGTAAATCCGATTACTGGTGAGTTTAACTTTTCTGTAAAGGAAGGTTACATGGTACGAGATGGTAAGATTTGTGAACCAGTACGCGGTGCCAGCTTAATTGGTAAGGGCTCTGAAATTTTAATGAATATAGACATGGTCGGTACGGACCTTGCAACTGGACAGGGAATGTGTGGTTCCTCCAGTGGTAGTATACCAACAGATGTTGGTCAACCATTACTTCGTGTATCATCGATTACGGTTGGTGGAAGATAGAGCGAGTCTAAGCGAGGGATTAATACAGATTAATATAATCTTACATGACGCTAGGATTCAAAATAGAGGTTAGGAGGAAAAGCTATGAATTATAATGAATTTAAACAAGCGGTGATTGAAGCAGCGAAAGAAGCTGGTTTAGCAGAGTATGAGCTTTATTATAGTACATCATCTGAGATTAATACTGAGATTCATAAGGAAGATGTTAAGAGCTTTAGTAGTAATACGGATGGTGGTGCATGTTTTCGTTGTATTAAGAATGGAAAAATGGGATATGCAGCTACTCAAAAATACGATGAGGAAGAAGCTATCAATATCGTAACAAGGGCAATGGATAACGCACTATCCATCGAAAGTGAAGATGAGGTTGTTCTTTATGATGCGGGTGACACTTATCAGCAGGTTACAAAAAAAGCAGAAAAACTTCCAAGTGCTGATTTATTAATAGAGAAAGCGATTGCTTGTAATAAAGCAACCTATAAGCAGGATTCTCGTGTTATTGACGCGACGGAAAGTGGTGCATTTGCATCTACAATAAGTGTTAGTATCTATAATTCCAAGGGTCTTGACTTAAATCATGAAGTATCGTTAGCAGGAGTCTATACCGCTGCTGTCATTGAAGAAAAAGAAGAGATGTTAGATTCTTTTGATTTCCAATTAGGTAATATAGAAGAGACCGATGTGAATAAGATAGCAAAAAAGGCAGTAGAGGGTGCGGTAGAACAAATTGGAGCATTAAAAGCCACCTCTGGTAAAACAAAAGTTGTATTTTCAGGTAAGATGATGGCAACTATGCTTTCAACCTTTGTAGAAATATTTTCTGCAGAAAATGCTCAAAAGGGATTGTCTTTATTAAAGGGGAAAGTAAATACCGCAGTAGCTTCGGATATAGTAACGATTGTGGATGATCCTTTTTATTCTGAGTCCACACTTCAGATGCCTTTTGATGCGGAAGGTGTTGCTACTTATACCAAAGAAATAGTAAAGGAAGGAGTACTTACTACATATCTTTATGATTTAAAAACTGCAAAAAAGGCAGGAGTAAAGAGTACAGGTAATGCTTCAAAATTAACATATTCCTCTAGTGTATCCATACTACCATATTATTTTTATATGAAGCCTAGCAGCAAAACAAAGGAAGAATTATTTTCTTTAGCAGGAGAAGGTGTATACATCACAGAACTCCAGGGTATGCATGCTGGTGCAAATCCAAAGACTGGTGATTTTTCTCTAGGAGCTGCAGGATTTCTTATAAAAGATGGAAAAAAAGAAAGTTGCGTAAAAGGATTTACCGTAGCAGGTAATTTCTATAAACTTCTGAAAGATATTGAAGCTATTTCAAATGAACTTGAGTTTACTATTCCAAGATTATTTAGCAGTTTTGGGGCACCATGCGTTCTAATATCAGAGATATCAATTGCTGGATAAAAAAACAACCGTAATTTGTTGCTGTAATCGAATAACTTTGTTGACTAAATCTACCTAAATGCTATACTAATGTTCAAAACACATTATCACAGAAGATAAGATAATGTATGAAGGGTATGAGGTTACAGTAATGGGGAAAACAAGGGGAAAAATAGATAAGGGTATAGAGACAATCGGGTGGAAGAAGAAACTCCTACACGGTAGTGTTTTTGTGCTGATTACCCTTGTATTAATAATTGTATTTGCTCCTTTTATAGGAGTATATTACATTACACGGGGACCTATCCTTTATCATGGGGAAGCTACTCTAGATTACCCGTTACAAGATATTTTTCAGGCACCCGATTTTGGATTAGAAGATAAAATGCTTCCTATTAGAACAAAGGATGGGCACTCCTTGTGGACATCAGAGATCGAGGTTGATAATCCAAAAGCTGTTATTATCTATTTGACAGACATCAGGCAACCCTCCATCACATATTTTTATGATCATGCAAGATGGATGAAGGAAAAGGGGTATGCCTCCATTCTATTAGAAACCAGAGGGCATGGAGAGAGTGAAGGTGATGTCATTGGTCTTGGTTATACCGAGGTAAATGACGTAAAGGCTGTGGTTGAATATATAATGAAAGAAGAGCGTTATCAAGATGTTCCAATTGTACTTCAAGGTGTTTCCATGGGTGGTGCAGTTGCAATCAATGCATTTGGTCAAATTCCTGAAATTGATGCATTGATTGCAATGTCTGCCTATACAAGTATTGAAGATACCATGATTGATATGATGAGGAAATATGGAGTGCCAGAGTTTCTTTGTAAAATAGAGCGGCCATTAATTAAGTTTGCTTTGTCTATCGTGTTTGGAAGAGATGCTGTAGAGACATTAAAACCAGTGGAACAGATTAAGAATGCAAATGGTCGCCCCGTACTTTTTATTTCTAGCAAAGAGGATTCTAAAGTATTAATCCAGAACATCAAACGATTTCAAGAAGCCTATCCAGAAGCGGAGTACTGGGTAAGAGATTCTTCGGAACATTTAATTTTGAATGATATTAATTTTATTAATGTAGAAGAAGATACGGAATATTGTAATCGTATCTTAGAGTTTTTAGAAAAAGTTCGAAAAGCAAGACAAAACGTCCTGAGCAAGACGAAAAAGGGCTTATTTTTTCTTGCCTTTTTTAGAAAAATACTTGTGATTTGTATTATTTGTATTATAATATTTAATACAAATAATACAATACGAACTATTGTATTGAAATAGTGTTGAACTAGGAGGTGATTTCATGTTACTAGCACTCGATTTTTCTAGTGATGTTCCGATTTATCTTCAGATTAGGAACCAAATTGTTCTTGGAATTTCACAAGGAAAACTATTACCTGGAGAAAAGCTTCCAACAATTCGTTGTCTTGCCAATGAAACAGGTGTAAATACGATGACAGTAAATAAGGCATACCAAGTCTTAAAGCAAGAGGGATATATCACAGCAGACCGTCGTAGTGGTGCTATGGTTAAGGTAAGAGAGAACGATACATTAGGATGGAGAGAAAAACAGATAGAGGATTTACGTTTGGTAATTTCTGAAATAAAGTTATGTGGGATAGAAAAGGAAGAGTTACTTAAAAAATGTGAATTGTTATATGAGGAGGTGTCTCGTCATGGCTGTTAATATTATCATGGTGATTTCAATGTTACCAATACTACCAATTGTTTATTATCTTATGATAAATGAGGCGGAACCTAAGAAAAACATTGTGTTAGGGGTAACACTTCCGTCAGATCAGTTAAATAATCCTACCGTATTACAAATTATTGCAAACTATAAAAGAGAGTTAAGAATATGGACGATATGCTTACTTCCTGTTTTAATCCTGCCTTTTTTTATTAAGAGTTTTGCAATAGGATTTTCCATTCAGATGCTTTGGGTGCTTATTGTAGTGATGTTATGTATCTATCCATTTGCAAAGTATAATCAGCAGTTATCTAAATTAAAAAAAGATAGAGAGTGGGGCTTTGCTTACAATAATTCTGTAGTTGTTGATATGAAAGCAGCAGAGATAAATAAATCTGGAAGATTAACTATTTGGTATCTTCTATTAAACGTGATTAGTTTGTTACCGGTAGGATACGCACTCATTAAATGGAAACGTGATCAATATTTTGAGTGGAACATCTTACTGTTAGTTATTATAGCATCGATCACTCTTCTATTCTTCTTAATCGACCTTTTATTAAGGCGGCAAAAGGGGGAAGTAATTAGTGAAGATAGTGTACGGAATACAACCATAACAAGAATACGTCGAAAAGCATGGAAGGATTGTTTTTTAAGTATAGCGGTAAGTAACACGGTTTATGTAATTATCACATATTTCTACCTAGATAACAAAAGGATATCAACGATGAGTTTTATGTTCGCCACTATGGTTTATTCTGTTGTAATAGTAATCATCAGTGTTTATAGTGAATTTAAGGTTCGAAAATTACAACGAAAACTCAGCATAGATCAACCAATGGATGTTATTGTAGATGAGGATCATAACTGGATTTTTGGAATGCTTTATTATAATCCGAGAGATAAACATACACTTGTAGCAAAACGAGTTGGTATAGGAACGACTTGTAATCTTGCAACAAAGACAGGAAAGGTTTTAACAGGAGTAGTGATAATTGCGTTATTATCGATTCCTTTGTCTTGCATATGGATATTTTTTGAAGAATTTACTCCAATTTCACTACAACTTAATAACCAAGAGGTGATAGCATCTCATCTGAAAGAAGAGTATAGAATACCTTTGGAGGAAATCAAAGAAGTGGAGTATCTAAGCACATTACCAAGGGCATCAAAAAACATTGGTACTGGTATGGATAACCTTTATAAAGGAGATTTCTCAGTGAAAGGTTATGGAAGTTGTGAAGTTTGTCTAAATCCTGAAACGGAAGCATTTCTTGTTCTATATACGGAAGAAGAGACTTACATCTTTAGTGATGAGACGACAGAGAAAACAATAGAGATATATGAAGAGTTAAAGAAATCGTTACAATAAAGAGGTATATGAAGAGTTAAAGAAATCGTTACAATAAAGAAGTATATGAAGAATGAAAGAGAACGTTACAATAAAGAAATATAGGAAGAATGAAAGGAATGTTATAGTAATAGAAGTATAAAAAGATTTAGAGAGAACGTTATAAAAATAGATAAGACAAACAATTATCAAAAAAGCAGTTTGCTTTATGAATGATAAGAGTTTGTCTTATTTTATTAATAAAAACCGCTCTGAATTTAGTTACATCGTTTTAATTTACCTATTATCTCACTGAATTTAACTACCATTGTTTAGAATTTACCAATTATTACGCTGGAATTTTGCATCTCTTCCTTAATGCTTATGATAGCATAACCATTACTTTTTTCACATCCATAATTCTCTCTTTTGGCACTATGAGAGGAAAATATTGGATGATACAATATTTTTATAAGATTATTAATTCGTTCTCAATAGGGGGGAGTGTTGGTATGGAGGAAGTTATAGTAAAACTAAATGGCTTGATAAAGCGATTCGATACGAAAGTAGCGGTGGATTTTGTAAATCTAGAAATAAAAAAAGGTGAAATCTTTGGATTACTTGGACCAAATGGTGCAGGGAAAAGTACAACAATGAATATGATATGTACTTTAGTGAAGCCTACTGCTGGGCAAATTGAGCTTTTTGGTAGTAATATCAAAGAAAAAAAGAAGATGTTATCAAGGCTTGGTTATGTGCCACAAGATTTGGCGATTCATGAGAATTTAAGAGCTTGGGAGAATGTAGAGTTATTTGCGTCTTTGTATGGGATAAAAGGTGACGAACTGAAAAAAGCAGTAGATCATTCTCTTGAGTTTGTAGGTCTCTTGGAGCATAAAAAAGGGTTTCCGAAAAGTTTTTCAGGAGGTATGAAGAGAAGGTTAAATATTGCTTGTGCTCTGGGACACCATCCTGAACTACTTATATTAGATGAACCTACGGTGGGAATCGATCCCCAGTCTCGTAATTTTATATTAGAAAAGATAAAGTATTTGAATCAATTAGGGGTGACAGTACTTTATACAAGTCATTATATGGAAGAGATCGAAGCAATTTGTACACGAATTGCTATTATGGATAATGGAAAAATAATTGCTTGTGGTACAAAAGAAGAGCTAGTGCAGTTAGTTTCTGATAATCCAAAAAGTGATATAAGCCTAGAGAAAATCTTCTTAACACTTACGGGGAAGAAGCTTCGGGATTATGCGGAAGGAGTAATGTAAGATGGTACGTTATCTCATTAAGAATAATTTGAAGCTAATCTTTCGTGGTAAATTAATATTTATAATGATGATACTCATACCAGTACTTTTGGTTACTTTGTTATCAAATGCATTTGATAGTATGTTGAATGTTAATTATAGTTTACAAGAATACGAAGTAGGTTATTCGATAACCGAAGATAGCTATATTCTCCCGATGTTTGAAACGATTCAAACAGTTGGATCTAAGAATAGTCTTAAGTTTTATCCAAATTCCAAGGAGGCTGGATTAGAAAAATTAAATGATCAAACCTTAGATTTATATATTGAGTTTGGTCCAAAGGAATATATTATTTATCAAACAGAGGATACCAAGGCAGCAACTATGATACTTAAGAATATAATGTCCTTATGTAAACAAGGAGAGCCGCTACGAGAAGATCCTTATACTGTTAAGAATCTCGATACGAATCCAATGCCGGAGGCAAAAAACTATTATGGGATTGTGGAGATAGTATACATGATGTGGTGTGGTGTTTTATCCATATCAGCAGTTATTAGCAGTGAGCAAAAAGGGCGAATTAAAAGTCGAATGAAAATGTCATCTACTAGTACTATCTCCTTTTATCTTGGAAAGTTTATACCATGTGTCATTGTGCTTTGCATTCAGTTGGGCTTAGCAATAATGATTACTTCTGTTGGGCTTGGTATCAACTGGGGAGATAAGCTACATCTAAGCTTTGGAATACTATTTTTACAAGCGATGGCTGTCAGCGCTTTTAGTGTTATGCTATATCAGATTTTTCAGAATATAGCAGCAACAATTGTTTCCGGCTTTATTATTGTATTTTCATGGGGATTCTTTGGTGGCTCTTTTCAAACGTATATGTTCACAACTACAAGTGATACGATGGCGGCAATATCACCCATCTATTATTTGAATCGTACCTTAGTTGAATATTCCACAAAGGGATCAAGTGAATATGCTCTTCCGTGTGTTGTAATTTTGTCTGCTATTACGGTAATTGGTAGCATGGTTTCGATTTTACTGAGTCACTTTTGTAAGGGGGATAGGGTATGATAGGTTTTTTTACAATGCTTAAAGCAAATACCAAGTTATTATTTCGAAATAAGGGATTTCTTTGTTGTATTTTTTTCCTTCCTATCTTAACGTTGTTTTGGATAGCAATTCCTATAGAGTATCCTATTGATTCTGAAGGTGATAGCATCATAGAAGTAGAAGAAGGGGAAAGAATATTGCTTAATATGGTGGAACTTCAACTCTCCATAAAAGTATACGATGCCTCTCAATCTAAAAGTTCTCAGTACTTGTTAGAAGGACTTTTAGATACCGGAGGTTACAGTATTTATCGTGAAAAGGTAACGAATAAATCATTAGATAAGATAAATGAAGAGGCAATTACCACTGCGAATCGAAGTAATCTAGCCGTACAACTGTACTTACCTGAAAATTTTGAAGAACGCATCTTAAATGGAGACTACAAAGAAGCGATTATAATCCTAAAAAGTAATGAAGATGAAAGATTACAACTTTTGTATGCAAACCTCAATCGTTTGATGGGGGACATGGTAAAGATGGCACAAATTGAGCTAGATAACAATGAAGTTAGCATACGTAGCTATCACGATTTATTAAATCAAAAGGTAGGAGATATCGAGAAAAAGGTGGAAACAGTCTCTACCAAAGGCAGCAGAGCAATTACGACAAAGGAAAGGCGTCAAAAAGAAAACTTTGGAGATACCATATCTTTTATGTCATTATCTTCTTTATTAATCGGAGTTTTTATCACAGGTATTTTCCTTAAGGAGAAGGAGTATCAGGTGCTGAGGAGGATTTCCCTAACAAGGACAAATATTGCAAGCTATGGTTTCGCTAAAATTATTTTAATAATACCTACAACAATACTACAGACTGGCATTTATCTTCTTGGGTTAAATACATTCGTGAAAGCAGATATAGGAATCAGTAATTTGGACTTTGTACTGATAGCAATTGGTATTGGAATTACATTTCAGATGCTAAGTATCACACTTGGAACCCTATTTGACAATGTCTTAACTGTGAACTACGTTGCATTTTTTGTATGGGTATTTACCAGTGTGCTTTCCGGCCTTTACTTTCCTTTGGGGAAGTCATCCTCGATGTTAAAAACATTTTCATATCTCATGCCACAATCCTGGAGCATACGCTTTTTTGAAGGCATAATGGGAGGGGATTCTGGAGTTTATGTAATGTTCTCACTAATCATGTTAGCATTTTGTATTGTAATAGCAAGCATTGGAGTCCTAGGCTTGAAGGTGAATGAGAAGGAATAAAGAGATAGAAGCAAGGTTAATTTTATCAAGTTAATAACGGAATATAGTTTATGAATTATTTCAATGGATTGGAGCGAAGAGTATACTTTGCTCCTTATTCTAATTTAATCTAGGTACATTAAAACCAGCGCTATGCCGGTGTGTCCCCAACTAGCTTTAGCTTTAAGTAAAAAAATCCCATACTATAATATTGGTTTAGCAACCTAAAAAATTGGATTCATTAGAATGCAAATCCATATTTGACAGAATTACCATAATTTATTATGCTTAGAACTGTAGAGGGAAAAAAATACAAATAAAAAGGGAGTGTATAATTGAACGAGAATTTCATTCGGTATCAATTCGTATTAATCAGGGTTTTCTTATTAGGGGCTGTTTTTTTATATCATATTATGGAACAAGAGAATATGCTCTTGAATCAATATGGAGTATGGGTGATATATGCATTTTTATTTTCTGCAGTAATTGCGC
>JAEWHR010000056.1 GCA_023387655.1 Bacillota bacterium | reverse complement strand
CATCCTATGCAACCAAGTACTTAGGTCTAAAAAGCTATAGAAAGAGGAAGGCAGTGTATGAAAAAGAAGAAAGATGAAAAAGCGATGCCAGTAAGTAGTACAATACATGGCGGGGTGAATCATAAAGCTGCTGATAAAGTAGAGAAAGTTGCGCATGGCATTTTTATTACATGCGCTTTTGTTGCTGTCCTTGCAGTGGCATCAATTTCACTCTATATGATTATCAACGGTGTACCAGCGATATTTAAGGTGGGTCTTAAGGAAATTTTATTTAGTTCCGTATGGAAACCTACAGCTGCAGAGCCTAGCTTTGGTATCGCTTATGTTATATTAACCTCCATCGTTGGAACATTTGCAGCGATCTTAATTGGTGTGCCTATCGGTGTAGGTACCGCAATATTTTTAACAGAAATAGCAAATAAAAAAGTAGCAGCAATTATAACTCCAGCAGTAGAATTACTAGCGGGAATTCCGTCCGTTGTGTACGGGTTACTTGGATTGTTAATTTTAAATCCTCTCATGTACCAATTAGAAATGTATTTATTCAAAGATTCCGAGACACATATCTTCACTGGAGGTGCAAACTTAATTTCTGCGGTACTGGTATTAGCAATTATGATTTTGCCAACAGTGATTAGCATTAGTTCTTCTGCACTGCGTGCAGTTCCTGCTTCTTTAAAAAATGCTTCCTTAGCAGTAGGGGCAACCAAAATTCAAACAATAACAAAAGTATTACTTCCAGCAGCGAAGTCTGGTATCGTAACAGCAATCATCTTAGGTATCGGTCGTGCGATTGGTGAAGCGATGGCAATTAGTTTAGTAAGTGGTAGCGTTGTTAATATTCCACTTCCATTTAACTCAGTACGTTTCTTAACAACAGCGATTGTTAGTGAGATGTCTTATTCTCAAGGTACCCATCGCCAGGTACTCTTTACAATCGGATTGGTATTGTTTGTGTTTATTATGATTATAAACCTTTCCTTAAATAGAATCCTAAAGAAGGGAGGAAAGGTCGAAAGATAAAAGAATTCTTTCAACCGGAGTAATATATGGAGAAAAAAATTAGTATTTGTGAAAAAAGAAGAAGACCAAAAGATAAGATTCTAATCGGATTTACCGTTTTATGTGCAGGAATCTCTATCGCTTTGTTTGTAGGAATCGTTTCCTATGTTTTCTTCCGAGGAATCAGAAGTGTTAACTGGGAGTTTTTAACCACCGCACCAAGTGCATTAAAAGGAACGTTTGGTATTGCAGGAAATATTATAAATACCTTATACATTATCATCTTAACCTTATTATTAGTAACCCCAATTGGTATTGGTGCTGCGATTTATTTAAATGAATATGCAAAACCTGGAAAGCTAGTTCGATTAATTGAGTTTACCACAGAAACGTTAAGTGGTATCCCATCGATCATCTTTGGTTTATTCGGTATGGTATTTTTCGGAACTACCTTAGGATTATCCTACTCTTTATTAACTGGTGCCTTAACTTTAAGTTTAATGGTACTTCCACTTATCACAAGAAATACACAAGAAGCTTTAAAAACGGTTCCAAAAAGCTACCGTGATGGTGCTCTTGGTATGGGCTCAACGAAATGGCATATGATCAGAACAATTCTATTACCTTCCGCAATGCCTGGGATTATTACTGGTATCATACTTGCGATAGGAAGAATTGTCGGTGAATCTGCTGCTCTTTTATTCACGGCAGGAAGTGGATATTTATTGCCAAAGCTCGGCGAATATGGAGAAGGATTGATTTCGAAAGTAACTCAACCAGGAGGTACATTAACGATACAGTTATATCTTAGCATGACAAAAGCAAAATACGATGAAGCATTCGGTATCGCCGTTGTTTTGTTAATTATAGTTTTAGGTATTAATATTCTAACTAAAGTGTTAGCACGTAAGTTTGACGTGAATCGGAGGTAATCAAATGAGCAAAGATAAAATCATAACAAGAGATTTAAATTTATATTATGGAACCAATCATGCACTCAAAGGGATTAATATGGACATTAAAGAAAAGTCGATTACAGCATTTATTGGACCTTCTGGATGTGGTAAGTCAACGTTTCTAAAGACATTAAACCGTATGAATGATTATGTGGATGGTATAAAAATTACTGGTCAGATACTTCTTGATGGTGAGGATATCTATGGGGACCGAGTAGATACGACATTACTTAGAAAAAAGGTTGGTATGGTATTTCAACAACCAAATCCATTTCCTATGAGCATTTATGATAATGTAGCCTATGGTCCTAGAATCCATGGTATTAAATCAAAAGCAGAATTAGATGAAATTGTTGAGAAATCCTTGCGAGGTGCTGCGCTTTTTGAGGAAGTAAAAGATCGTTTAAAGAAATCTGCACTTGGTTTATCTGGTGGGCAGCAACAAAGACTATGTATTGCCAGAGCCCTTGCAGTAGAGCCAGAAGTATTATTGATGGATGAACCAACGTCAGCACTTGATCCTATATCTACTTTAAAAATTGAAGACTTAATGAGTGAATTAAAAGAAAAGTATACCGTTGCCATTGTAACTCATAACATGCAACAGGCAGCACGTATCTCTGACTATACTGCATTTTTCTTAGTAGGAGATATGGTTGAGTTTGCTGAAACGGAGATCTTATTTACAAGACCTACAGATAAGAGAACAGAAGATTATATTACAGGTAGATTTGGCTGATAAAGAATATGGGAATGATTTTGCGTTGGCACACAAGTATGTTATTATATGGATAAGGCGCAAAAACCCTGAATGGAGGATAATTATGGCACCAAGAGCAAGTTTTGAATATGAGTTAACAATATTAAATAATAATTTGAGAGATATGGGTACCTTAATAGAGGCTGCGATTGATAAAGTAATCAAGGCTTTTGAAAATGAAGATGAAGCTCTAGCTACGGAGATTATACGAGGTGATCGTACGATTAATGACATGGAACGCGTTATTGAATCAAGATGTCTCTCCTTAATTCTTCGTCAGCAACCAGTAGCAAAAGACTTAAGAATTGTAACAACTGCTCTTAAGGTTGTAACAGACATGGAACGAATCGGAGATCATGCTGCAGATATTTCAGAATTAATTCTTCGTAATATAAAGCAAAATACGTATACTATTGTAAAAGCAATCCCAAAGATGGCAGAAGTAGCGAAAGAAATGGTTCACGATGCAGTAGAGGCATTTATCGCCTGCGATACTGAAAAAGCAAGAGTTACAATTAAGAAAGATGATATCGTGGATGAGTTATTCAATGAAGTAAAAAGTACCGTTATTGAAGCAATGAGAAATAGTGGTGAGAATGCGGATAGTTACATTGACATCTTAATGATAGCGAAGTACATGGAACGAATCGGTGATCATGCAGTGAATATTTGCGAGTGGACAGAGTTCCATGAAACAGGTTCTTTAAATAATGTACGAATCTTATAGGTGGAAAAGGAATGAAAATTCATGAGAAAAGCGATTATTAAACGATTTATTCTAGTGATAGTTGGAGCTATGATGTTTAGTGGCATCTTATTTTTTACAACAGTTAGTAACACTATGCACAAGAATACAAAGGAAGATATGAGGCTAAGTCTGATTATGCTTGATAATTCGCTTGACTATTCCGAATCTCTGTCCAATCAGATTAAAATACTATCAACAACGTTGGACCAGAAAAAAGCAAGGTACACCATACTTAATGCAAAAGGAGAGGTCGTTGCTGATACTGGTACCAACAATATTAATAATTTAGAAAACCATTTGGAACGGGAGGAAGTACAAGAGGCGTTAAAGGATGGTCTTGGATATGCGAGGCGGTATTCTACTACGATGAAAACACAGATGTTTTATACCGCAGTTACCTCAAATAATTCAGACTATATCCTAAGAATAGCGATTCCTTATTCCGGTAATTTTGATTATCTGTTATGGTTACTTCCTTCTATATTAATTAGTATTACTGTGTCAGCATTATTAGTTGTTATAATGTCAGACACATTGACAAAATCCATTACAAGACCGTTATATCAAATCGCCTCTATTATGGATAATTATAAAGAGGAGAATCCTGAACTTTTATTGCCTGATACTCCATATGAAGAGTTAAATATTATTGCACAATCGGCAAAAAAGATGGCAGATTCCGTTAAGAAGTATACGGAAGGAATTGAGTTTGAGCGTATGGTGCGCCAAGAATTCTTTTCGAATGCATCACACGAATTAAAGACTCCAATCACCTCCATCCGCGGTTATACAGAATTGTTACTAGGCGGATTTACGACGGATGAAGAGACTAGTAAGGATTTTATGAAGCGAATTTTAACGGAAACTGAAAATATGACCAATCTCATCAATGATATCCTTATGATATCGAGACTCGAAACTAGGGATTACGAAGTGGAAACTACAGAAATTCGCATGGCATTGCTATTACAAGATATTATAAAAACACTTCAACCAATTGCAGTAAAACAAGGTGTTCATCTACAAACGGAATGTAAGCCAGCGATTATTCATGCAAACAAACAGCATATGAGAGAGTTATTGTTAAATCTAATTGGAAATGCAATTAAATATAATAAACCAAATGGGATGGTTTATGTCACAATAACTACCTTAGGAAGAGATTTAATGATAGTTGTAAAGGATACAGGGGTTGGGATTCCAAAGGAATCAAGAGTAAGAGTCTTTGAACGATTTTATCGAGTGGATAAGGGAAGAAGCCGTAAAGTAGATGGAACTGGGCTTGGTTTATCCATTGTGAAACATATCGTCAATTATTATGGCGGTAATATCACATTAGAAAGTGAATTGAATGAGGGGTCTACTTTTACAATACGCTTACCAGAGGTAAAGTCAGATAGTTAGAAACTGTAAATTGATATAAGAGTGTAAAAAAGAGAAAAGGTAGTGTAAGAAGATATAGGGTAGTGTAAGAAGATATAGGGTAGTGTAAAAAAGAGAGAAGGTATTGTAAAAAGATATAAGGTTGTGTAAAAAGATATAGTAATGTTATAATGAATTAATACTTAAGCAATACTATATACAAAAACAAGTTTTGCATGCACAGTAGGAAGTGATACTCATGGTGCAACAGGATGGAGGACTTAAGTGATAACATTTGCAGAGTTAGAAAAAAATGAAGCAGTAAATACGTATATCAAGAAAGCTGATGAAACATTAATCGCTCTTGGATATACAGAGCATAGTTTTGCACATGTAAGAAAGGTAGCATTTACAGCAAGGGATATTTTGCTAACTCTCGGTTATTCAGAACGTGAGGCAGAATTAGCTCAAATCGCAGGTTATCTACATGATATTGGAAATGTAATTAATCGTATTGACCACGCGCAAAGCGGTGCCGTAATGGCATTTCGAATCCTTGATAAATTAGGAGCAGATGCAGAGGACATTGCAACGATTATTACAGCAATCGGAAATCATGATGAGTCTACCGCTTTTCCTGTCAATCCAGTTTCTGCTGCACTAATCTTAGCCGATAAAACAGATGTTAGAGATACGAGAGTTAGAAATCAAGATATTGCTAGCTTTGATATTCATGACCGTGTCAACTATTCTGTTAAAAAGTCTGAAACAACAATTAATGAAGATAAGACTGTTATTGAATTAAGATTGCATGTTGACACTTCCATATGCGCGGTGATGGATTATTTTGAAATATTTATGGGACGAATGCTTTTATGCAGGAGGGCAGCTGAAAAGTTAAATTTAAAGTTTCAGCTTGTCATAAACGAGCAAAAACTAATGTAGTGGGGGGTTAAGAAATGGCTACGGAGGAAAAAGCATTGATCTATATTGTAGAAGATGATAGAAATATTCGCGAAATCGAAGGGTATGCACTTAAAAATAGTGGATTTGAGGTAGAAGTTTTTGAAACTGGTGAAGAGCTATATAAAGCATTGGAGAAAGAAGTTCCAGAGTTAATTTTACTAGATGTTATGTTACCGAATGAAGATGGGCTTAGCATTCTTTCCAATGTAAGAAAGGATTCAAAAACAGCGAATATTCCTATTATGATGGTTACAGCAAAAACCACAGAGATGGATAAGGTGAAGGGATTAGACCTTGGTGCCGATGATTATATAACAAAACCATTTGGTATTATGGAATTAGTCTCTCGTGTGAAAGCATTATTACGTCGTGCTGGAGGAAATGGGCAAAACTCTGGATCTCTAAGCTTTGGTAGTGTGTCCTTACATGTAGATAAGCACAGCGTAACGGTAGATGGCGATATCTGTGAGCTTACTTATAAGGAATTTGAGTTACTTCGTTATCTTTTGGAGAATCAGGGAATTGTTTTGTCTAGGGATCGTATTATGGAACGTGTTTGGGGATTTGATTACGAGGGAGAGAGTAGAACCGTAGATATGCACATTAAAACGTTACGCCAGAAGTTAGGGGTTGGTGGTGACATCATAAAAACTGTCCGTAATGTTGGGTATAAAATCGGGGACTAACAATAGGAGGAAGTCCTATGAGTATGAAAAGAAGGATAACAGTGCAGTTATGTGTAGTAGGTGGCATTGCCATTGTGGTTACCACAATGCTTGCAATGTTCGTCTACTATATGATGTTTCAGAGACAAATCTTTAGTGATCTAGAAACAAACCTTGAAGTGATAGAAGTTTTGTTTGGAGATGGGAAAATTGAGGAAGGCTGCTCAATTCCTTCGGAGGATCTGCTCCGAGTGACACTCATAAATAAGGAAGGTGCAGTCTTATATGATAGTGATGCGAATTCTATCCGTATGGAGAATCATAAAGAACGTCCAGAAATTGTAGAGGCAATGAAAGTAGGGATAGGAAAGGATATCAGAGTATCGAATACAATCGGGCAGAATACATATTACTATGCAAAGCAAATAGGGAATCAATATATATTACGAGTTTCCAAAGAAGCGAATGGAATGCTTGCCCTATTTTATGAAGCGTTACCAATAGTTATAATTGGTGGAGTTGTAATCTTTTTCATCTGTTCAATCTTGGCACAATATCTTACAAAGCGGATTGTCCGCCCTATCGAGAATATGGCAAGGGAGTTATCGCAGATTGCGGAGTTTGACGAGAATGTTCCTTATGAAGAGTTAATACCATTTGCTACGATGATTAAGAATCAGCATAGTAGTATACATAAGCAGCTAAGAGATTTGGAACACAGTGAAAAAATTCGTCAGGAATTTACTGCTAATGTTTCTCATGAATTAAAGACGCCTTTAACAGCAATTACAGGATATTCAGAGCTAATTGAAGAAGGAATTGCTACGCCAGAGGATACGATGCGATTTGCAAAGGAAATAAGGAGGAATGCTACTAGGTTGCTTCATCTTATCAATGATATTATTGAGTTATCGGAACTTGATATCATAGAAGAGGAAATAAGAAAAGAAGAATTAGACCTCTATGAGATAGCAAAAAACTGTGTTGACATTCTTAAAATAACAGCAAAAACTCATGAGGTAGAGTTAAAACTTGTTGGAATTCCAGTAAAACTTTATGCTAGTAAAGATATGATGGAGGAATTAATTACAAATCTTTGTGATAATGCAATTCGTTATAATAAGAAGGGTGGAATTGTACAGGTTGTTATCTATAAAAGGGATGAGAAAGTAATACTTACGGTAGAGGATACAGGTATCGGTATTCCAAAAGAACACTGCACCCGAGTATTTGAACGTTTTTATCGTGTGGATAAAAGCCGTTCCAAACAAACTGGTGGTACAGGGCTTGGACTTGCGATTGTAAAACATATCGTAGCAAAGCACGAGGCTAAGATTACATTAAAAAGTGAAGTGATGGTAGGTACTACAATTACAATAGAATTCCCGTCACAAAATAAAGTAGAAAAAAAGTAAGGTGCAGATGTAAAAAATAGCACCTTACTTTTTTGTTATCCAGTGAGACTGTTTGCAATAACTTTTGTCCTTGAATTTTATTGATTTCATAGATTAACTATGTTGTTATTTTATAAGATTAATAAGAGATACACTTACTCGCTTGTAATCTCTGGTAAAGCATATTTTTTCTTGTTTGCTTCAAACTGTTCTGTAAAAGTACGGTCTCCTGTGTATTTCACATCATGGAGATATTCATGAGTATCAAAGCTGTTTTCACTTAGCTGTAACATACTTACTGCAATGTTAGAACAGTGGTCAGAAACACGCTCAAAGTTTGTTAAAATATCGTTATAGACAAAACCAAGTTCTGTAGTACACTGTCCTTTTCGGAGTCTTTTAATATGACGATCTTTTAATTCTTTTCTTAAGATGTCGATTACTTCTTCCAGTGGCTCAATTTTTTTTGCCAATGCTAAGTCATCAGTAACAAATGCTTTTATTGTCATGTTTAAAATATCTGTCACAGCCTTTGTTATTACATTCAGACCATCTTGAGCATCTTTTGAGAAAACGATAGATTTTTGATTAATCTCTTTGGCAAGATCTAATATATTTACCGCATGATCAGCGATACGCTCGATATCGCCAATACTGTGTAAAAACTTAGAAACTGAATTACTATCGTTTGTAGATAGATTTTTGCTACTTAATTTCACGAGGTAGGTTCCAAGCATGTCCTCATATTTATCCACTCTATCTTCATTCACCATGATGGAAGCACCAGTTTTATCATCAAACTCTTTTAGAAGATGAATAGAAGTTAAGAATGTATCTTTCGCAAGCTCAGCCATTTGTTTCGTTGCTTCACTACACTGATCTACTGCATAGCCTGGGGATGATAAGAAACGATCATCAATTCCAGTGATTTTATCTTTGGAACCTTGTGTATCTTCACCATCTTTTAATGTAATACAAGCTAGTTTCTCAAGGCCTCTTGTAAATGGAAGTAAGATTGCAGTAGAGAATAAGTTAAAGGTTGTATGAACCGCAGCGATCGATACAGCATCCACAGAATTATTTATAAAAGGAAATCCTACGGTATAATGAATGGTGTAAAATAGTATTAAAAATATGATTGTACCAATTAAGTTAAAGTAAAGGTGAACTAATGCAGCACGTTTTGCATTTTTATTGGCACCGATACTAGAAATTAATGCAGTCACACATGTACCGATATTTTGGCCCATAATAATTGGGATAGCGGAACCAAATGTTATACCACCTGTCATGGAAAGTGCCTGTAAGATACCAACCGATGCGGAGGAACTTTGAATAACCGCGGTTAAGATAGCACCTGTTAATACACCAAGAACTGGATTTGAAAACATTGTTAGTATGCTTCTAAATTCAGGGATATCTGCTAAAGGTTTCACAGCACCGCTCATTGTATCCATACCAAACATAAGAATAGCGAATCCAATCATGATGCTTCCGATATCTTTTTTCTTTTCTTTCTTTGCAGCCATTACTAAAATAATACCAATGAATGCAAGGATTGGTGCAAAGGAAGAAGGCTTTAAGATCTTTACGATAAAACTATCACCTTCTAATCCAGCAAGACTTAGGATCCAAGCAGTCGCAGTGGTACCAAGGTTAGCACCCATAATGATGCCAATCGCTTGTCTTAATTTCATAATGCCTGAGTTAACAAATCCTACTACCATAACAGTGGTAGCAGAAGATGATTGAATGATAGCGGTAACAAGAGCACCAAGTGCTACTGATTTAATTGGATTAGAGGTTAACTTTTCTAAAAGTCGTTCCAATCGTCCGCCTGCCACCTTATCCAAACCTGCGCCCATAACATTCATTCCGTATAGAAAAAATGCTAAGCCTCCTAACAGGGTAAATAACGAAAAAATATCCATAGGGATTCTCCTTTTTATCAAATATCATTTGTCTACACAGACTAAATGCTTTATTAGGATAGAAGATAAATGTAAAATAAAATAGGTGTATTTGTAAAAACTGTGTAAAATTTACGTGAATACTATGTTTTGCTTAAAATGTTATAACACAATACAGTATTAGTTTTTCACGTTATGATAAAAATATGACATTGAAAGTAAAAAATTCAAATA
>JAEWHR010000027.1 GCA_023387655.1 Bacillota bacterium | reverse complement strand
CTCTTTTCATAACTTGCTCAATACGGTCAGCAACTTTTATTGAGGCAGTACCTGTTTCTTTCACTTCAAGTACTTCTAAAAACTGCCGTACTTTCTCTTGCTCAGAATCCTTATAACATCTGATTTTCTCTTTTAACTCTTCTTCTGTATACGCAATAGAAAACGGTAGTGTAGGAAAGTCAAAGTAAAATCCTCTCTCCTGATTATAGTTTCTATAATCCTTCGCATATAAAAAGACCGGACGATTCATTAGTGCAAATTCAAACATTGTATTCGAATAGTCTGTTATTAATACATCGGAAATCAGCATAAGCTCATACATATCCTTATAAGAACTTGCATCAATACACTCTCCCTGTCTCTTTAAGTAGGTGCTTTGCTCTCTAACTAACGGGTGGAGGCGCTCAATTACAATGAATTCTCCTCCAAATCTATTGGATAATTCCATACATAGCGTATCATAATTAAGTTCATATACCGAGGTATCTTCTGAATTTCTGTAAGTTGGTGCATATAGAACAATCTTTTTCGCTTTATCAATTCCTAGGTTTGATTTAATTCGATTCTTTCGGTTCTCATTAACAGAAAGCAAAAGATCCATTCGTGGGCTTCCCCATTCTGCAATCTCACCATGAAACCAAAATGCTCTTCGGTACATCTTCGTACAATAAGTACTGTTTGATACATACAAATCCGTCATGAAAGAGTCTTTTTTTGCGCGCTTGATGTAAGTTTCACCAAGGTAGTCTTCACAATCACCTTCAATTTTTTTAAGGGCAAAACCACCATGCCACAACTGTATATAATACTGGTTTTTTCTCTTTTTTATATAGCCTTCTTTTCGGTTACAATCAACCCAAACCTTAGCAGTAGCAAGGGCATAGATTGCAGCTAGTGTATTTGTCTTTTTTACCTTTACTAAGTTAGAGATCGTTACATTCTCCGGACGATTGCATATAAAAATAAGCTCATAAGGTTTCTTTCTTCTTATAAGCTCCTCGGTCACATATTTCACATTGTCGCCAAATCCCCATACATTCATTAAAACAATTCGATTCTTCTTAACCTTACATAGCCGAAAGAGATAAAAGAATACGGTAATAAAGCTATACCGTATTCCTTTATATAATTCAATGAGAGGTTTTGGCGTTAGCCTCTTAATTTGTTCTCTCATAAGCGCTCCAAAATCTCACCAAACTGCTTTCCTGTCTTTTCCCAGCTTAGTGTGTTTAAATATTCTTGTGCATTCTTTTGTTGTTGTCTGAGAACTTCTGGAGTAGATATCACACTTTTTAATTTATTATATAAGTCTTCCGCTGACATCTCCACTAAAGTAGCACAATTCTTAGGAAAGAAATATTCAAATGTTCCTTCGCTAAACTCAATGAGAGGTAAGCCAGTAGCTAACATCTCATATGGTACTGTGCAGATATTGGTCATGGATGCTACAAGGCCAAAATCAACCTCTTCATAAAGAGAACGTAGCTCTTGTTTGTTTAGCATACCAATATTCTCTCCGCCTCGTACCTTAAAGGTTTTCGCTTCACCATAATACTTTGCAGTAAGTTTAATCCCATCTTGTGATAGCATCTTACTAACTTTTTCAATCATATATTGAACCACACATGGAAGACGCTTTCCATAATACTTAAGATATACCGCAATTACAATCTCTTTCTTACTTGGATAGCTATCAAAATCTCGCTCTTTAAACGGATATTCCGCTCTTTCATATGGAAAATCAACAATATCAATGGGTGAAACAGGTTTGCACTCATGCTCAATCATTTGTTTATTCCAAGCGCCTAAACTTACCATATGAAGACCCTGCTCATATGTTTTCTTCGCCATTAAAAACATCTCACCAAAGGTATAGAAGTATGGCTCATAATCCTGAACATAATACATCTTGTAGCTACCTAATTTCTTAATGTGAGATACGGTATCCCAACCGGTAGCAACCACAACATCAGGACATTTCTTCTCATTAAATTTACGAAAGGAAGCTGCTGTTAAGAAGGTTCCTTGAACACCTGGTAAATTACACTTCGCAACATACTCCATCTCTTCCTTGCTTTGTGATTTGTATACCGCATAATATACGTGATATCCCTGTTTTGATAATTCTGTTCCTAAGCGTAATACTGAGGTCTGCCCACCTACAAAACGAACCATACGAGTTAATAAAAAGCAGATTGTTTTTACCTTCTTAGGTGGAACATTTTCCACTACAGACGGATCATAATTTTCTAATAATGCATTAACACGATATGCATCCACTCTTGCCTGTACACTATGAATCAAACTGAGTAATGTTCGTTTTCCCTCTCGAATTAAGGCTTCCATGTGAGTCCTCCATTGTATCTTTCTTGTCTATTTATTTAACTTCTGTTCATATAGGTTACAAATTGTTTCTGAATCTCCCTGTGCAACTAATCTACCCTTTTCGATGATGATTGCTCGGTCACATAAAGAACGAACCTGTGCAAGACTATGAGATACAAATAATACAGTGATTTTCTTATCAAACATATCCTTGATTTTTTTCTCACTTTTCTTTCTAAACTTCGCATCACCAACCGATAAAACCTCATCCAAAATTAAGATCTCTGGTTCTACAATCGTAGCAATGGAAAATCCAAGTCTAGCTTTCATACCAGAAGAGTAATTTTTTAATGGTACATTAATAAAATCCCCTAATTCTGAAAACTCTACGATTTCATCAAATTTCTCTTTGATAAAGCTCCTAGGATATCCAAGTACCGCTCCATACAAATAGATGTTCTCAGCTCCAGTGTATTCTTTATCAAAACCAGCTCCAAGCTCAAGTAATGGTACAATATTACCATACTTTGTTACTGAGCCCTCAGTTGCTTTTAACACTCCAGCAATTACTTTTAATAAAGTACTTTTACCAGCACCGTTTAAACCTAGAACACCAACACGCTGTCCCTTTTTAATCTGGAATGACACTTCTTTTAAAGCCCAGAATTCATTAAAACGTAATTCTCTACGAAACAACTTTATAGCATATTCTTTCATGCTATCAACTTTTTCTGAGCTCATATTAAATCTAACACCAACATTATTTACTTTTAATGCTATATTATTATCCATTGTTCCTCCATTCAGTTCTTATATAATGCCATGTAGTTTAAACAGTAATCCCTTACTACATTCTTACAATTGGAACTGTATTCTTAGATATATAAAACGAATTTATCTTGTTTTTTATAAAACAGGAATACACCAACAATGAGTGAAGCGACACTAAACGCAGCAGAATATAAAAAATACTTCGTATTCATAGGCTGTCCTAAAATAGCATTACGGAAATTCTGAATAATACAAAACAGCGGGTTGTATTTTAAAATCCACGCATTACTACTTGCAAGTATCTTTGCTGGATTATAGAAGATGGCAGATGCATACATGATAAGCATTAGGATTACTCCCCATAGATATTCTGTATCGCGAAAGAATACACCCAGGGTTGCTAAAATAAATCCAACACCAACTGTTAATATAAGTAAGGTCACCATAGGAAAGATCGCCTCAAAAAGGTGCCAAGTTGGTTTAACATTCTGTGCCACTGCTACAACTACTAAAACACTTAACGATATTAGAAATGTTACAAATCCTGATAAGGTAGAAGAAAGCGGATAGATGTACTTCGGTACATAAACCTTTCTTATCATTGCACTATTTCTACGAATTGATTTTAACGCTAATTTAGTGCCATTGGAAAAGTAAGAATATAACAAACGACCACATAATACATAGACAGGGAAATTAGGTGTGTCTTTTCCCATTAATGTTGTGAACACGATTGTTAATACTATCATGGTTAGCAATGGTTCTAGTAAAGTCCATAATAATCCAAGTACTGAGTTTCTGTATTTTAACTTAATGTCTTTTTTTATCAGTTCGCCTAGTAAGTATCTATACTTATTAAAATTATTTAAGATTCTTTTCAAATTATCCTCCATTCTTATACACGTAATTTTGTACCGAGGATGTAATAGGTACAAACTACATAGTTAAAAATTGCTACATAATCTATCAAAGACAGTATCTCATTCAAGTAGGGATATGTCAATAGATATGATTATGTAGCAGCATTGTTACTACGACATATGCTAGGAACTAAAATCATGTTCCAATCATCGGATTGGCGGTGCAAGGAACGCACTTTTTATCAAAAATTTATTATACAAACTTATGATAAGCCAACTATAAGTAATACAACCTGTTAATAGCGCTGAATAAACCTCGTAAAGAAGCTCT
Source organism: Bacillota bacterium (assembly GCA_023387655.1). GTDB lineage: Bacteria > Bacillota > Clostridia > Lachnospirales > Lachnospiraceae > Lachnoclostridium. The sequence continues at coordinate 6,405 of JAEWHR010000027.1, read as the reverse complement.
TGTAATATTGGAACTGGTGCCAACACCAAAGATGGCTTTTCCAGAATCCTTATCCATTACATGAATATAGGCTGCTGCTCTAGCATTTGCCCCTTCACCAAGGGCATGCTCGCTATAATCAAGAATCTTAATCTTCCTTCCAACAACTTCTTGTAATCCATGATGTACTGCATCAATTGGACCATTGCCGGTAGCCTTAAACTCTTTCTCTACTCCATTATTACGATAGGTTACCGTAACTAATGTGTCATAGGTTTCATTCGAATCAGACACATCCTCCATCTTGCAGCGTACAAAATAAAGTGGTTCCTTTCGATCCAGATAGGAATTTTTAAATTCCTGCATAATCTGCTCTGGAGCTACTTCTCCCTGCTTTTCAGATATTCGCTGAATTACATCTGCAAATTCCTTATGCATTGCCTTTGGCAACTTATAACCAAAATAAGTTTCCATGATAAAGGCTACGCCGCCTTTTCCAGATTGACTGTTAATACGCACAATCGGTTCATAACATCTACCAATGTCGGCTGGATCAATAGGTAAATACGGAACTTGCCAATACTCTCTATTTCTATCCTTCATTGCCTTAGCTCCCTTGTTAATAGCATCTTGGTGGGAACCGGAAAATGCAGTGAACACTAATTTGCCCGCATACGGATGTCTTGGATGTACTTGCATTTTACAACAGCGTTCATAAATTTCTATGATTTCATTTACATTTTCAATGTTTAACTTTGGGTCAATCCCTTGTGAAAACATATTGTATGCAATCGTTAAGATATCTACGTTGCCAGTACGTTCTCCATTACCAAACAGCGTACCTTCCACACGGTCAGCACCAGCAAGGATCGCTAATTCTGTACTGGCAACTCCCGTTCCTCTATCATTATGAGGATGTACACTTAAGATAATGCTTTCTCTATTTTTTAAATGTTTTGACATCCATTCAATCTGGTCTGCGTATACATTCGGTGTATTCATCTCCACCGTAGCAGGTAGGTTTAATATTATCTTATTCTCTATTGACGGTTCCCAAATATCTTGAACCGCTGTACAGATTTCTAATGCAAAATCCAGTTCTGTCCCGGTAAAACTCTCCGGTGAATACTCTAATATGATTTTGCCCTCAAAATCCTTTGCATATTCCTTAACTAACCTCGTTCCTTGCTCTGCAATTTGAATTATTTCTTCACGATTCATGTGAAACACAACATCTCTCTGCAGAGTAGAGGTTGAGTTGTAAATATGTACTACCGCTTGTTTTACTCCCTCTAGAGCTTCAAATGTTCTTTGAATCAGGTGATCTCTGCACTGTACAAGAACTTGAATAATAACATCATCTGGAATTAATTTTCGGTCTACTAACTGTCTTAAAAAATCATACTCAATTTGGGATGCACTTGGAAATCCAACTTCGATTTCTTTAAATCCTAGATTAACCAAAAGATTGAAAAACTCTATCTTTTCTTCTACTACCATTGGTTCAATCAGAGCTTGATTACCATCTCTTAAATCAACACTACACCATGTTGGTGCTTTGGTAATCTCTTTGTTTGGCCATTCCCGCTCTGGATACGCAACGACAGGATTTTTTTGATATCTCTTATAATTAATCATACTTCCTACCTCCCAATTATCTTGCGATAATTATATCAATACTTGCTTTATAAGTCATTCGAAAATTTTTACAAATTGATCGAATTTTTATTTTATTTTTCGTGATATTCTACGAATTCTGATTCAAGAACGTCTATTATTTTATTAAACGCTTCTACCTCATTCTCCCCATCGCAGATAACCTCGACTTCATCTCCGAATTTGATACATGCTGACAAAACACCCAATACGCTTTTTGCATTTACGGTACGATTGCCTAGTTTCAATTCTATCTTACATGGATATTCCATCGCTAATTTACATAGATCCCCAGCAGGTCTAAGATGAAGACCTGTTTCGCATTTGATTACAACCTTACCGTTTATCATTTCTACCTCCATTCCTGCGCTTATCTATGCGCGAGTATTGCCTAGGGAGTGTCGTAGAATTTTCTACAACACTCCCCAGCCACTATAGTCATCTTTGACTTATTATACATGACAAGAAAAAGTTCACAAAACCTACTATTTTTGATATAGTTTTTATTCTGCTACTCTCTCTCCACTACTTCAACGCTAATGGTAACAGGTTGAATTGTAAGTTGATCATTTGCTTTGTATTGTACTGTTACTGAATGTGTGCCTAGACCATAATTTGATAAATCAATGTATGGACGTATTGTTGCTGCAGATACTTCACTTAAAGATTCTGAAACACCCATTACACGTACATTAATATTTCCAAGAGTTCTAAAAATAACCTCATAATCACTATCTAAATTATTGACCTGTATATCGGACATTCGAACCGAGACGTCTTTACTACCCAATTTGTCAATCTTTACTGTAATATCAAATGTATTACTTTCATCTACTAAGGTATACAATCCAGGGTAAGCATCTTCTAAGATGGTTTCAATGTTCTTTTTCTCTGGGAAGGTTTCTTTCTTACCACTGATGTCTATCTGTTGTTTTAACCAGTAGATCTTATCTAAATCTTTTTGTTCCCCTGCAATTGTAATGGATTTTGGTTCCCAAACTACATCAGTGCATTTATAACCGTATGCTGGTGTTCCAATCGGAGATACTTGAATTGGTATGGTCTTGGTAGGTAATACAGTAACATCCACCATTACTTCAGTAGTTTCAAAATCAAGTTTTTCAGTACCAACAATATATCCATTCTCATCATAAGCAGTTAGATTTGCCATAACTTGATAAGAGTCACTTGCCTGATCTACGTTAACCTCTACAACAACATCTTTAATTTTTGCAATCTTCTTCTTAGAGCCAGAGATTTCGATAATATTTGGATTGGCGTTTAATTCTGTAACATAATAGCCTTCCTTCGCTTCCCCAGTCTGTCTTACGTTAACACGGAAGGTTTGCGTATCTAACTCCTCCAGTGTCAATTTCATCATCTGAGTTTGCTCCAAAATCTCGATTTCATCTGCACTGTACTTACTTGATTCCTTTGGTGATACATGAATTGGAACTGCATTCACCATGGACATCTCATTAAAATCAGCGACCGCTATAAAGTCAGTATTCTTTAATCCATCGATGATTGAACGTTTTCCCCGAACCTTTATTGAGATAATATCGCCAGACTCTACATCATAACGCTTGTTATGTTGTTCCATAGTCTCCGTATTGATGGTTTGAACTTCAATATCATCAATCGTACTGGTTATGTAGGGGTCTGAGATATTCATTATCATCACCCAACATAGCACAGCGATAAGGAAAGATATGATTTTAAGCGCTATATTTCTAGTTAGTACCTTTTTCATTCTTTCTCTTTCCCCTCCATAGCTTTATCTTCTTTACTTCGCTCGGCGCCTTTTTTTGTATCTCTGAAAGTTTGGCTCTTAAATAATCCCCATCAACGCTTCGAATTAATTGTCCACCCTTTGCAATAGATACCTTTCCTGTTTCCTCCGAAACGATAATTGTAAAACTATCTGTTACCTCACTAATACCTACTGCAGCACGATGTCTTGTTCCTAAGTCTTTTGATAGTCTCATATTATCAGAAAGTGGTAGATAACAAGTTGCCGCTGTAATTCTGTTTCCACGTATGGTGATAGCACCATCATGAAGCGGTGTATTGTGTTCAAAAATATTGATTAATAACTGGCTACTTAATACAGCATCAAGTGCAATACCAGTCCGTTCAAACTCACCTAATGATACTTCTTGTTCAATCACCATCAAGGCTCCTGTTTTTGTTTTCGCTAATTCAAATGTTGCTCTAACTAGTTCATTCAATGTTTCATCAGAAAAGCGTTCTGGTTTTTCTTTCGTATCACTTAGATAGAACAATGGAGAGACGATGCTCTTTTGTCCAAGTTGCTCTAGCGCCTTTCGAAACTCTGGTTGGAATACAATAATTAATGCTATGATACCAACATTAATCGTATTCACAAATATCCATATAATCACATTAAAGTGAAAGATGTAGGCAATGACCCAAAAGACAAACAAGATTACTAATCCTTTCATTAAGGACCATGCACGTGTTGTCTTTACCCACTTAATCACATTATAGATTAAGAATGCCAATAAGAATATCTCAATGATATCCGTTATCTTTAATTTCGGTAAAGAAAGGCGTACTAAATAGTCTTGTATAAACGTCTTAATTGATTCCATGCTTACATCCCACCCTAATCGTATCTTTCTTATCGTCTTCGATTCATATTGTCTTGAAGTCTTGCTTCTCGTTCTTTATTATCACGAATACGACGCTCTACTTCTCTTGAATTAACTTCATCATCATCCTCAAATGAATCGTCAAGCTCTTCATTTGAACCACGTTGTGCATTAATTCTTTTTACCTTAACATTCGTCATACTTACTTTTATTTTAGGAACTGCTTTTACATAGTAGTAATAATCATCGTCTTCAAACTGTACATTTTCCACCGCAGTATAATCAAGTACTCTGTGAAAAAATTGTATGACGATTACAATCACCGCAGAAATTAATGTTCCTAAAATCATTGTACCAATCTGTTTTGGTATGTCAAGTCGGAGGTCTACAATTAAAAATCCAATGATCGTTGTTACAGTTCCTGCACCAATTGCGATTTCAAATGCATACTCGATTTTTAAACGACGTACAACATATACTACTGTGATTACTAAAGCAAATACAATGATTGACATAAGCATCTGCTTATTTGCAATAATCCTATCAATGGTATTAATAAAAACAGGGAAGATATCATCCATTTCCGTGATTTCTGTTGCAGTAGCTACCTCTTCTTGAATAATACGAGTAATATAATAGATCGCCACACCACTTGAAACTGGTAAAATTGTGATTGGACTAGCAACTAATCCAAGTAATAATGGCACTACATACGGAATATGAAGTGCATACAAAATCGGTATCCCTAATACTACATACCCGAGTTTTGGTGTATATCTTACAAAAAAACAATATAAAATGATATAAATAAACACTAATAATATGGATAGCAACGGTGCTACTGAGTAGACGTGGGCTAACGATATTACCATCGCGAATAAAACTAAGATAGCAGAAGGAGCAAATGCACTCACTGCGGAAATTATTAATACAATGGTTAGCTTGTTAATCTTATCGTTATATCCAATTGTCTTATTGATTACCAGAAATACAACCAATGCTACAATAAATTTTATCACTGGATTTAAATAGCTCTGATATTTTTGATAGATTTCGCGTAATTTCTCACGAAATTCAAGTATTTGCATCATATTGAAGTATCCTCCCTTTGTGACTCATTCATAAGGCTACCATCTTCCTCTTTGTAGATGATGCGAAGCCTTTTTAATAAATTGAAATACTTGGATAATTTTTTTCTTGAGCGATCGTACTTTATTGAGTAACCAATCAAGGTTCCGATGATTGACATCGTCTGTAATACAATAAAGTATCCAAGAACTGTCATTCCAATGGAGCGATAATCCAATGAAACCGCATTCTCAATCAAATACTCAGACTTATAAATAAAAATCATAACTAATAGCAATAGATAACCAAACGTTGTTGCTATAATTGATTTTAATATCTGAAGTCTGACATAATCTGTTTTATAATACTTACTAAGGCGAATGTCCTCTCTACCTTCTTCAGCCTCATAGGCTGCAAGTTTGGTCATCAACCTAATTTTCCTGTTATTTAGCATTTCGCGCCTCCTTACATTCTTACCCATTGCGCATTCACACAATGTGAAGTTTGTATAAAAGATCATAAACAAACTTCTTGGCTAAAAATAATTTTAACCTTTACGAAGATATGTATCAAAGTAACCGCCCAATCCGTCGAATTGGAACAGTTACTTTTATTTTTCACATAATTTATCTGATATATTCCATCTTCGCAAAAAAGCATTTACCGCATAATACAGGCAGTATAACGTTAGTATTATATCACAATGATTTTTGAATATCGATAGTTTTTAAAAATTTAAATATTCTGTAATACTTTTCCACTTATTTAAATAGCTTACTCATCATCTGATTCATCTTTTTCCGACGTTCGTCCCCTTCTCTATCATCAATTCGAATGAAACTGCCATCATCAATGAGTATGTCCCCTTCCTTTGCTTCCATAGGAAGTTTATACTTCGGTATATTTATCATATTTTTCGTCTCATCCTCGCAGACTGCGTAGGTACCTTCAAATCTGTCAATAATATATTTCATAAACTAGCTCCTTGTATTTTTTTACTTCCAAATTCTTATGAGATCGGTGATACATTACAAGTCAACTGTTCCCCGTCTGATGTCATTGCTTTGGTGTTAATTATTTTTTCTCC
>JAEWHR010000261.1 GCA_023387655.1 Bacillota bacterium | reverse complement strand
TATTGTAAAGCCAGAAGAAGAAAATAAAGCTTCGTGTAATACGTTATTATCTGGGGGATTTTCTTATGATGCAGAGAACGAGTTATATTTACTTCATCTAGATAAGAATGAGGACAGTAGGGTAATTTAATTTCAAGTAAATCAGTGAGTCCTTACGAGATAATTGAAATTGAAGTAAATGAGAACCTACACTATGTCAGACATGCAACGACAGAGGAAATCAAACAATTACAGACTGAAAAAGAAACAAGCTTGATGAAAAGGGTTTGACAAAAGGAAGTGATTCCTAGTAATATAAAAAGGATTGTTAAGAACCGTCACGAATCTTTAACCGGTTTGTGACGGTAACTTTTTTGCATTAAGATACCTCTTTATGCGAAAACTATCATAAGAAAAGCAAAATAAAACAAGTGTAGTTATAGGAATTTAGAGGACTTAAGCAAATATCAACAAAAGAGAACTTGGTAGGAAAGGAGCAACTTGTGAAACAAGGAAGATTAAGTGGTTTACTCCCAATTGGAGTTTTTTTAATATTATTTATAGGTAGCGGAATATTGTTTCAAGATTTTTATGCAATGCCTGCTATTGTTGCGTTTTTAATAGCACTTGCCGTTGCTTTGATTCAAAATCCAAAGAAAAGCCTGTCTGAAAAGCTTCGTGTTGTGACACAAAGTATGGGCGATGAGAATGTCATGACAATGTGTTTGATATTTATATTAGCTGGGGCATTTTCAGGTGCGGTACAGGCAGCAGGTGGAGTGGAAAGTACGGTGAATTTTGGATTATCTATTATGCCACCTAATATTGCAGTAGCGGGACTTTTTGTCATCGCTTGTTTTATCTCCATTGCAATGGGAACTAGTGTTGGAACTATTGCAGCATTAACACCGATTGCGGTTGGTATTGGTGAGAAAACTGGATTTACAATGGCTATGTGCATTGGTGCTGTCGTATGTGGTGCAATGTTTGGGGACAATCTATCTATGATTTCGGATACTACGATTGCCGCTACAAAGACGCAGGGTTGTGATATGAAAGATAAATTTAGAGAGAATTTTAAGATTGTATTACCAGCTGCAATTGTAACTATTCTTTTATTTCTTTTATTAGCAGGGAATTCTGAATACAAAATTGTAGGTGGGCTTGATTATAATCTATTTCGAATTATACCATATTTGGTTGTTTTAATCGGAGCATTGCTTGGGGGCAATGTATTTGTTGTTCTTTTACTTGGTACACTTTGTTCGATTCTTGTAGGTATAGTGAGTGGATCCATTCCTCTTGCCTCTGTGTTTACTGTGATTGCAGGTGGAACCGATGGTAAAGGTGGTATTACGAGCATGTATGATATTACTGCGATTTCCATCGTGGTTGCAGGTATTATAGGTCTAGTAAAAGAAAACGGCGGAATCGATTATATCTTATCTTTAATTAAGAAAAGAGTAAAAACAAACAAAGGGGCGCAACTAGGTATTGCTGTTCTAAGTTCCCTAGTAGATATCTCTACTGCCAATAATACAATTGCGATAGTTATGGCTGGACCAATTGCCAAGGATATTTCTGAGGAGTTTGATATTGAGCCTAGAAGAACAGCTGCATTACTAGATATTTTCACCTCAGTATGGCAAGGAATTATCCCATATGGAGCTCAGCTATTATATGCTAGTGCAGGTGCGGCCGCTGTTGGGATTACTATCGCACCGATGGAGATTATACCATATCTTTTCTATCCTATTTTGATGGGAGTATGTGGGATAATTGTAATTCTTTGTAGTAAATCCTCACGAGCGAATACGAATCGTAAAGATAAGCAAGATTAAAATAGATATTGAAGCATCATCTATAAAATGTTGTTTGATAAGAGGATGCAAACTCAACCTGAAAGGAGACAAATGAACCTTACCCATGCAGCAAGAGTGCTTATCATGAAGGAAGGTGTTTGTTTCCTTTTTTAGAGAGCATAACTTTTTATAATCTAGATCAACAATAAATAGTAAAAAAATTAGCAAAGACTCATTATATAAATAGTGTTTTTCAATTGATAGAGTCACTTTGTACATAACTTGTATAATTTCAAAAGAGTGATATAATTTAAAATATAAAAATATTAATGCTAGAAAGCCAAAATATAAAGACTTGAAAGTCAAAATATTAATGCTTGAAAGTTAAGATATAAAGTCTAGAATGCTAAAATGTTCGAAAGAATAAAATGTAAAGGCGATTCTGGATGGGGCGATTTGTAGAGGAATGGTGATATGGCTCATCAGCTAGAAGCCTGCTGACTTATATAAGCACACTTAAAAAGATAAATAGAAACAATCAATGTTTTAACGAAGTAAATTTATAAAAGCAGAATGAAATGATCGTAAGAAACATCTCTAACATTAGGAAAAAGTACTAAGCAAGAGGTGTTTTTGTTCTATCATTAGAAGAATTAATAAGAGAAAGGGGAGGTAACCATGGTATATACATGTTTGGTTGTAGATGATGAGAAGGAGCTTGCTATAGCAACCTGTGAATATTTTAATATGTTTGGAGTATCTACTACCTATGTGACCAATGAAAGAGACTGTCTTACGTTTCTTGAACAACATGAAGCTAAGTTGATTTTATTGGATATCAATTTAAGGGAAGAAAGCGGATTTTTATTGTGTAAAAAAATACGTCAATTTTCCGATGTTCCTATCTTTTTTATCAGCGCAAGGCATAGTGATGATGATATCTTAATGGCTCTTAATATCGGCGGTGATGATTATATTAAAAAGCCATATGCGCTTAGTGTATTGCTTGCCAAGGTTAAAGTGGTGTTAAAAAGGTTTGAGGATACAAGAGAAAAACTTCCAATGCAATCAGGAAGAATTAGGGTTGATGTGCAAGCTAGAAAAGTATTTGTGGATGATAAGGACATAGAGTTAAAAAATAAAGAATTTAAGTTATTTCTTTATCTTTTTCAACATCCAAACAAGGTGATAACAAAGGATGAATTATTCATTAATGTTTGGGGGGATGCATTTTTTAGCGATGGAACCCTAAATGTACATATTAGAAAGTTAAGAGAGAAAATCGAGAAGGATGCAAATAATCCAGAAATTATTAAGACAATCTGGGGAACAGGATATCGGTTGGAATTATGAAACTAAAAAAATGGATGATAGGGATTACGTTTTTATTGGTTGGATTTTATATGGTAACAATAGGATATCTTATGAAGCAGAAAATCTCAAAATTAGATATTTCTCAGATGAATGCAATTGCGAAAAGTGTTGAAAAGGGCCTTCAAAATGAAGGATCCTTATCTGCCGTTGAGTTAACAATAAGAACAAGCCAAACTATTGATTATGAGGTTATCCTGTGTGATAATCCGGAATATGAAAAAATGATTTATGAGGGTTACGCTAATAGAGCTACGATGATGGATATTAAAAGTGGTGATACGATAATAGGAAAAGTATTATTTCCTATTGATACCATGGTAGAGGTGACTCTTAGAAATCATTTACTACGAATGAGTACTTTATTATTTGGAAGTTTACTTTTGTTTGTATGGGCATTTGGTTTGTTTTTATATGTAAGTTTTATTAAGCCATTCATAAGCCTGAAAAGCTTTGCTTCCAGTGTTGCTGCAGGAAATCTCGATTTTCCACTTCATATGCCCAAAAAGAATTATTTTGGTGCTTTTACAGAGAGTTTTGATTTAATGAGGGAAGAATTAAAAGCAGCAAGATTAGGAGAATTTGAAGCGAATAAGAGTAAAAAAGAGTTAGTTGCAAGTTTATCTCACGATATCAAAACTCCGGTATCAACGATAAAAGCATATTGTGAACTAATCACTGTGAAAAGTATGGAGGCAGATACCATACAAAAGGTTCAAATTATTGATGAAAAAGCAGATATGATTGACCATTTAATCAGTGATATGTTTCATGCGACCTTAGAGGATTTAACTGTTCTAAAAATTAATTGTAAGGAAGAAATGAGCACAATTCTAAATGATATGCTAGAGCAGATGAATCATTATAAAAATATACATATCGTTAACTCAATTCCTGAGTGTCTGATTTATTGCGACGCTCTACGGCTTAGTCAGGTGATTGATAACATCATCAATAATTCGTATAAATACGCAGGGAGTAAAATTGAAGTTAGCAGTAATATTGAACTGGGGTTTTTAAAGATTACCATCCGTGATTATGGAGACGGAGTAGAGGAAAGTGATCTTCCAATGCTGTGTGAAAAATTTTATCGTGGAAGGAATAGCTCTAAAACAAGTGGATCTGGACTCGGATTATATTTGGCAAAACAGTTTATGGAAGGGATGAAGGGAAGTCTTGACATATATTGTGAACAAGGGTTTGTGGTTACCTTATACCTTCGTTTAGGAGGATTAAGAATCGAGAACATGTGATAGATCACAAATTATTTTCTAAGATATAAGCACGGAAGTACCAAATTGATATTAAAGTTTTTAACTAAGAAGATTTAAGAAACAGATAAGGATTTCATAAGGAATGGAAAAAGACTGCTTAAGATTCCTTAAGTATAATGAAGTTATTAAATTATATGGAGGAATGAATGATGTCTTCAATTTTAGAAGCGAAAATGTTAAGTAAAACATTTTCAACAGGGAGTGTACAACAGCATGTTTTAAAAAATCTTAATATCCAAATAAAAGAAGGAGATTTTACTGTGATTATGGGGAGTTCTGGTTCGGGAAAATCAACCTTACTATATGCGTTATCAGGTATGGACCGACCAACATTAGGTGAAATTGTCTTTCGTGGAACGAAGATTAGTCAATATTCCAATGATAAATTAGCAATTTTTCGAAGATCCCATTGCGGATTTATCTTTCAACAGATTTATCTAAACGATACAATGAGTATCTTAGACAACATTTTAGTGAGTGGCTTACTTATTAGTAAGAATCGCAAGAATATTACTAAGAAGGCAAAGAATTTACTTGCCCAGGTTGGTTTAGACGAAAAGTGCTATAATAAATTTCCTTCCCAACTTTCTGGTGGAGAGGCTCAAAGAGTTGCAATAGTTCGAGCATTGATTAATGAACCAGAGATCGTATTTGCTGATGAACCAACCGGTGCTCTTAATTCTGAAAATGCTACGAATGTGCTAGATGTTATGACAAAGATGAACGAAAATGGTCAGTCCATCGTTATGGTTACTCATGACATTAAGACTGCCAGTAGAGCAAATCGTATCCTCTATCTGAAAGATGGTGTAATTCTAGATGAGTGTAACCTAGGTCTGTATAAGAAAGATGATCCAATTCGCCATGCCGCCCTTCATGAATTCTTACAGAAAATGGGGTGGTAGGTATGAAGCTATTTTTGATTGCAAAGAACAATATCAAAAGTTCACTAGCCACTTCCATTATACTGGTTCTTTTAGTGATACTATCCACGTTTATGATGTATACCGGAATTAGTGTAGAAGTTCAGCTTAGCGAGTTTGTCGATAATAAAAATGAAAGTCTGAATGGAGCTGATAGCACACTACTTGTTGGAAAAACAAGTTTAGCTAAAGTAACTGATATACTAAATCAAAGAGATGATGTGAGTCAATATGAAGTACATGAAAGCATCTATTATACCTCACCGAAGATTCGTAATATCACCAAAAATGATAAGGAAAAGAATTTAATTACCATTGTTTTAAATGCAAATGATTCATACAATATAAGCCAGATTCCTATCATTGATGAGGCTCCTAAGAAGCTAGAAAACGGAATTATCGTACCTTATATATTAAAGACTGCAGACAACTATGAAACTGGTGATGAACTTGAAATCATGGTTGAGAACCGTACCCGCACTTATGTGATTGCAGGATTTTTTGAAAATATCATCTTTGCTTTACCTAGTAATATTTCAATGTATCAGTTTTTTGTTAATGATTCTATATTTCATGATCTTAGAGAAGATGTAGTTGACAGTGCAAAACAAAGTGTAATTAATATTCATCTAGATGGTACGAATAGCGAGGAATTTGAGAGAAGCTTTGCACTTGAATTTAAGAGTATTACGGATGAAAATGATTTTTTACAGGTTTTATCCTATGATACGTTTAAAGAAGGTACAACGATGTTTATTAACATTCTTATGGTCATTTTGATTGCATTTTCTTTGATTCTTTTAGTAATTGCTTTAGTAGTAATACGATTTTCAATTATCGTTCATTTGGAGAAGAATATTAAAAACATAGGATCTCTTGAGGCAATCGGGTATACAACAAGACAGATAAAATATGCTTTGTTGTTAGAATTCATGATGCTTACCCTAGGAGGTATTCTTGCGGGTTTGGTAGTTGCAATAGCAACATCTACTCCTGTTGGTAATTTAATATCAATTTCTATAGGGCTACAATGGATTAGTAATATTAGCGGTTTAGGAATCGCTTGTAGTATTGCGATAAATCTACTTATGATAATTATTGTAACAGCAATGACTGCAAGAAAACTAAAAAGGATAACTCCTTTGGTTGCCCTACGAAGCGGCATTGAAACTCATAACTTTAAAAGAAATTACATTCCATTAGAAAAAACAAAACTAAATCTTGATTTTGCTATTGGAGTTAAGGGGCTTTTGTTCAATAGAAAACAAAACATTGTGATGTCAGTGATTATTTCACTCCTAACTTTTGCTTGTGTCTATGCGTTTGGAATGTATTACAATTTTGTTATTGAAGACTCTGCCTTATTAAATCTAGTAGGTGTGGAAACTTCTGAAATTCAAATGGCTGTGGATGCGAAAGACTATGACTGGGTAATTGATAAAGTAAAGGAAATGAAGGAAGTTTCTAAGGTTCTCGATTATAATGCGGAAGACATGTTATTAAAGAATGAAGAAAAGGAAAGTCAGATAAGGGTAGAGATTACAGATGATTTTTCGTTATTAGAGATCGATACGTTAATGGCTGGAAGATTAGCGGTATATGATAATGAGATCGTGGTTAGTAATAAAACATTAGCGGACCTTTCTTTAGAACTCGGTGACAGCGTAACAGTGTCATCCTTTGGGCAAGAAGTACAATACCTGATTGTTGGTGTAAAACAACATATCAATGGTCTTGGAAGGGGGGCAAGTCTTACCACAGAGGGAGTGAGGAGGTTAAAACCAAATTATAAGATCACCATGGCCTCTATCTATCTTACTGAGGGTAGTGATATCAATGCCTTTATCGAAAATCTGAATACAGAGTTCAGTGGAGTTGATAAATTGATTATTAATATTGAGGACTCGATTAATACGGTGATGGAATCTTTTAATAGTTCAATTTCTACCTTATGTATTATATGCGGCGGTATTACTATTATTACAGTGGTGCTTATTTTACTACTACTAATTAAGGTGAAAATTCTGAAGGAACAAAAACAATATGGTATATATAAAGCGCTGGGATATACCACCTCACAATTGATTTTACATGTTGGATATAGTTATCTACCAGTTATATTACTTGGTGGTGTATTAGGATTAATCCTGGGAGTTTTGATGTCGAATCCATTTTCAAGACTGCTTCTTGCAAGCAATGGTATTATGAAGGTTGATTTTATAATGCCATATCAGTATTTTGTTTGTATTCCAATTGGAATTGTTCTAGTTTCAATTATTACAATATTGGTATCATCACTAAGAATTCGAAGAATTATGCCTACAAAATTGTTTGATCAATAAGTATGTACTAGATGAATGATAACAAGAAAGGATCAAATTTATATAATTCATATTCATTAACATTCATTACCTGTATTCTATAAAAAATGGGTTTAAATTAAGTTTCAAAACAAGCTAGCTAGCTTTATTGAAACATGGTTTAACCCACTTTTTATTAACTCCATTTTTTATTAACCCATTTTTTATTCCACTTTTAAATTAACCCATTATTTTATTAATAGATTTCCATAATTAAATTACTTTAAAAAATTAATAAATATAGTAATAACTGCTGAGTTTGCAAAATCAATAAAGAGACATCCGACAATAGGAACGACAAAGTAAGGAGTCGGTACAAATCCATAGCGATTGGTTAGCTCATCCATATTTGCAATTGCATTTGGCGTTGCCCCCATACCAAATCCACAAATAGCGGATGAAAAAACGGCTGCTTCATAATTTTTGCCCATAATTCGAAACGTAATGAAATAAGCAAAAAGTCCAACTAAGATTACTTGACCAACTAATAAAACGAGAAGTGGTAACGCTAAATCAAACAATTCCCATAGTTTTAATCCCATCAATGCCATAGTTAAAAAGAAGGAGAGACTAAGACCACCAAGTGTTTCGATTTCCTTTTCTACAATCTCTTTATGTCTTGCATCGTATAGATTTCGAATAATAGCGGCAACAACCATTGCACCAATATAAGAAGGAAACGTTAGTCCTAATGCTTCAATCCATTCGGATAAAAAGGATCCAATTCCCATAGCGATAAATAAAAAACAAGCACCAGTCATTAATCTCTTAAAAGATAAAATATTATGATTTTCTTCGTTATAATCTCCGACAGTATTTGGCTGACTTTTAGAATTTTCATCGTGGACTGTTTCTAATTTTTTACGATGAATTAAGCTTCTTGCAACTAAACCACCAATGATACTTCCCATGATAAGTCCAAAGGTTGCTGAGGCAATGGATACAGTAGTAGCACCAGTGATACCCATGTCTTCTAAAATTGGTCCAAACGAGCCGGCAGTACCATGTCCACCAACCATTGGAATAGAAGCAGTACAAAGGCCAAGAAGTGGTGATAAATCAAATAATGTTGCAAAAGATACCCCTATCGTATTTTGAAGAACAACTAAAAGAATTGATAGACCTAAAAAGGTAACAACTTTTAATCCTCCCTTTTTTAGTATCCTTATACTAGCGGTAAAACCAATGCTAGTAAAAAAGGCAGTCATAAAAATCTGTTGTATGGTAGTATCTAGTGTTATCGTAGCTAGATTAGTAACTTTTAAAAGTAATACGAAGAGAGAGAAGAGTATACCACCAACTACAGCGGGCGGTATACAAAACTTTTTAATTATGGTTATTTTATTGTGTAAATATTTTCCGAGATAAAAAACAATGGATACTAAAGCCATTGTTTTATATAAGTCTAAATGTAGTTCCATAGAATTTAGTCCGTCCTTTGATGTAGTATTTTATTAGTATACTTGAAATGAACGAAAAAAAACATAGTGAATGAAAGGAAATAAAATACAATGTATAAATTAGAAATCTCTTTCAACATAATATTTTATTATATT
>JAEWHR010000260.1 GCA_023387655.1 Bacillota bacterium | reverse complement strand
AAGGATTCTAATACAGTATTTACATTAACTGGTGGTGGTTTTGGACATGGAACTGGAATGTCTCAAAATGGTGTGAAAACCATGGTTAGTAAAGGAAAGAGTTATGAAGAAATCCTAAAACATTATTATACCGATGCCAATATTGAAGTAATTTATGAGTAGGTATATTACGGGCAGTAAGCTGAGAAGGTAGATAATGAGTAGGTCAACTATGGTAAGTAAACTATGAGAAGTAAGCTTAGATTAGTTAAATAATGAGTAGGTAATCAATGAGAAGTAAACAATGAATATGTAATCAGAGCGAAGTAATCTATAAGTAAGCTAAAAGTGGATACAAACTGGTGATCTGTGAAGATTTATTCTTCATGAAACGACCAGTTAGTATCCACTTTTTTAGATTATTGGTATCTCAATTCATACAAGAAAAGAATGCTAAATAATCTGTTGTGAAAAAAGATTTCTATTATTCTTTTGTTTCATTCTTAGTAAACAGCTTTTTAAGTGCAGAAAGAACGGTTGGATTGGATAGTACCGAGTTTACTTCCGCACCGATGAACATCATGTACATACAGACATACAGCCACACCATGCACAAAACAATTGCAGTAAGGCTACCATAAGTATAGGAGTAGTTACTCATATTATCGATGTAGAAGGAAAATAGATAGGAAAATATCATCCAACCACAAGAAGCTAAGACTGCTCCAGGAAGCTCTTTCATTAATTTGGTTTTTCGGTTTGGCACCACCATAAAAATAAATAAAAAGAAAGCAATAAGTAAACATAGACCTACGATGGTACGTAAACTAATAATAATAAGAGCAAATTCTGTTAATACTGGAAAACGGTTAACAATCCAAAGATATAGCTGATTACCAAATACAAAAATAACAAGAAATAGAATAATCATCAAAGCAAAAAGAACGGTATAAATTGCTGATTTTATACGAATGATGATATAATTTCTTGTTTCACTATTGGAATAAACACCATTCATTCCACGTATAATACTTAAAAATCCTTTGGATGATGACCATAGTGCGGCAACCAAGGTGAGGGAAAGTAACGTGGTTGAGGTTGCCTTATTGTAAAGCTCCCTAATAATTGAGATAACGAAGCTTTGAATCGCAGCAGGAAAGACAGTTCTACAAGCATTCATAACTTCACTCTCTGTAAACGGTAGATATTGCATGATAGATAACAAAAACATGGCAAAAGGGAAAAAGGCGATGAAGATAAAGAATGCTGCCTGTGCGGAAAAAGCACTGATATAATCATCTCTTAGTTTATGACTAAATACCCGAATGACCCTTGCGATGGAAACGAACAGCATTGCACAAACTCCTATCTTTGCTTTTAAAAGCCTTTGATTATTATATTATATCCATAGTAAATCAAAATTGCACACTTGACAATAGAAAAATATATGATAGAATTACCCCTATAAGAAAAAGGCTATGAAGGTGTTGCCACAGGCAACCAGATTAAACTTTTCTATCAGAGAGAGGAAGTCACCGGCTGAAAGCTTCCCCAAGTTCAGAGTTTAATTGATATTCTCACCGGAGCCGCATACTTGAATTTGTTAATCAACCTCCAAATAATAAGTCACAGGGTTAACATTAGTAGGGTATGACGTATATGCACGTTACGCATAACTTAAGTGCCTGTGATAGAATGAGGAATTATTTTTCTTGTTTTATGATGGGAATTAGGGTGGTACCGCGGGTAGCTTTTATACTCCGTCCCTTTTTTGGGGACGGAGTTTTTTTGTGGTTAAATTTAGACCATGGAATACAGATACAAAATCCCCACATGTTATTCCCTATGGATAAAAGCAATTCAAAGATGTTATGGAATGTATGGATTGATACATGAAACAAGAAGATATCCTTACAGTTGTACTAAAAACGCATTATATCGTAGGGAAAATATTAGGTAAGCGATAAGAAAGGAGCATTACGATGAAACAAACATTGATGGAAATCAAGGAAAGAGCATTGAGCCAAATTAATGCAAGTGAGACCTTGGATGTGTTAAATGAAATCAGAGTCAACTTCTTAGGAAAGAAGGGAGAATTAACCTCTGTTTTAAAATCATTAAAGGATGTAGCACCAGAAGATCGTCCAAAAGTTGGTCAGTTAGTAAATGAAGCTAGAGAAATTTTGGAGGAAGCGCTAGAGAGTAAAAAAGCAGCATTTGAAAAAATACTTCGTGAAGCTAAGATGAAGGCTGAGACAATCGACGTTACACTTCCTGCAAAGAAACCTATGCTTGGCCATCGCCATCCAAATACAATTGCATTAGAAGAGGCAGAGCGTATCTTCGTTGGTATGGGTTATGAAGTGGTAGAAGGTCCAGAAATTGAGTACGATTATTATAACTTTGAGGCACTTAATATTCCAGCAAATCATCCAGCAAAGGATGAGCAGGACACTTTCTATGTGACTAGCAATATCTTACTTCGTACACAGACTTCTCCAGTTCAGGTGCACGTAATGGAGCAAGGAAAACTTCCAATCCGTATGATTGCACCAGGTAGAGTATTCCGTTCGGATGAAGTCGATGCAACTCATTCTCCAAGCTTCCATCAGATTGAAGGATTAGTAATCGATAAGAACATCACATTTGCAGATTTAAAAGGAACGTTAGCAGAGTTTGCAAAGCAGCTATTTGGAGAAGAGACTAAGGTTAAATTCAGACCTCATCATTTCCCATTCACAGAGCCTAGCGCTGAGGTGGATGTATCTTGCTTCAAATGTGGTGGAAAGGGATGTCGTTTCTGTAAGGGTTCTGGTTGGATTGAAATCTTAGGATGTGGTATGGTTCACCCACGCGTACTTGAAATGAGCGGAATTGATCCAGAAGAGTACACAGGATTTGCATTCGGTGTAGGTCTTGAGCGTATCGCATTACTAAAATATGAAATAGATGACATGAGACTACTTTATGAAAATGATATGAGATTCTTAAAACAATTCTAGATGAAGGTAGCGCATAACACATTATGCGCGGGAAAGGAGAATAATTATGAATACACCACTTTCATGGATTAAAGCTTATGTTCCAGAATTAGATGTGACAGCACAGGAATATACAGATGCAATGACTTTAACTGGAACTAAGGTAGAAGGATTTGAAAGACTTGACGCTGATTTAGAGAAAATCATCGTTGGTAAGATTCTTAAGATAGAGAAGCATCCAGATGCAGATAAATTGATTGTATGCCAGGTTCAGATTTCTGAAGAAGGGGATGCAGTACAAATCGTAACTGGAGCAAAGAATGTAAAAGAAGGCGACGTTATTCCAGTTGTACTAGACGGAGGACGTGTTGCAGGCGGACATGATGGAAATAAGACTCCTGGTGGAATTAAGATTAAGAAGGGCAAACTAAGAGGTGTGGAATCCAATGGTATGATGTGTTCCATCGAAGAGTTAGGTTCTTCCAAAGAGATGTATCCAGAGGCACCAGAAGACGGTATCTATATCTTTAGTGATATTAAGGAATATGAGAATGTAAAGATAGGTTCTAGTGCGATTGAAGTATTGGGATTAAATGACGTTACATTTGAATATGAAATTACTTCTAACCGTGTAGACTGTTTTGGTGTACTTGGTATTGCAAGAGAGGCTGCTGCAACATTTCGTAAGCCATTCGTTCCTCCTGTAGTAAAAGAAACAGGAAACAATGAGAAGGTTGCTGATTATATTGAAGTAAAAATTAAAGACGCTGATCTTTGCAGTAGATATGTTGCAAGAGTGGTAAAGAACGTTAAGATCGCTCCATCTCCATTATGGATGCAGAGAAGATTATCCGCTTGTGGTATTCGCCCAATCAATAACATAGTTGATATCACAAACTATGTAATGGAAGAGTTCGCACAGCCAATGCATGCCTTCGACTTAGACTTAATTGCAGGAAATAAGATTATTGTGGAACGTGCAAAAGACGGAGATGAATTTGTAACATTAGATGGTCAGGTGAGAAAACTTGATTCTAGTATGTTAATGATCTGTGATGAAGAAAAACCAGTTGCTATCGCTGGTATTATGGGTGGTGAAAACTCAAAGATTACAGATGATGTAA
>JAEWHR010000200.1 GCA_023387655.1 Bacillota bacterium | reverse complement strand
TTACTGTGATCAAAGAGTAAAAGATCTTTTGTACCGGTATATACGTTAATGACAATAATAAGACAGTAATATCAGTTACTAAATATGCCTTTGAGATATTGCATCCGGATAACTTCGCAATAATAAGTGCAAGAGCATCATCACCTCCAGATGCCCCTCCCATTTTAACTACTAACCCAACACCAATACCAACAAATAATCCGCCTAAAATAGCCGCGATGAAAGGCATAGCGCTTAAATCAGGGATTACATACCCTATATGTTCAAAAATATTATAGAAGAAGGAAAATCCTACACTTGCAATCAAAGCGTTTTTCAAGAATTCCTTACCTAGAAGCTTATAGCCCAAAAAGTAACATAAGGAATCCAGACATATCCCTGTAATTCCTGGTGAAATTCCTGTCCAATATTTTAGTAATAATATCATTCCAAGTACACCACCCTCCGTAATGTTACTTTGGCTGTGTACATTAAATAGACCAAATGCTAGGATAGCAACACCGAGTAAAAGAATACCATAATGCTTAAATGTATTCTTACTTGTTTTAAAAAACTTCATTGAAACCTCCAAAATTACTCATCAAATACTTCTTTATTTACATTACAAACACCAAACTTTAACATTAATTTTAATTCCTTTGGTGAATGAATTAAAATTCCAAGTATTTTAACTTAATAAATAAGAAATCCATACGTATGATTTTCTTGACATGATATACTATAAAGGATATAGTAACTATATTGTCAAGAAAAAATATGAGCTTACTAATAAGTTGAAAATCATAAAAATATTTTAGTTAAGGAATATCAAATGTTATAAATCATAAACTATCTTTTCATTTAAGAACATTAGAAGTTAAAATCATAAATTATCTTTTCATTTATCTAAAATTATAAGTTAATATCCATAATTTATCTTTTTCTTAACGAAAATTGGAGGTATTTATCTTTCATGAATACGAAGTTCACTGTAGGTGAAATCGCTAAATTAAGCGGTCTATCCAAACAAACTCTTATCTACTATGATAAGGAGGATGTATTTAAACCAAAATTAATCGACTCCAATAATGGCTACCGTTATTACACAGCAGATCAAATAGAAGTATTAGACAGTATCCTTATACTAAAGGAAATTGGACTCTCCTTAAAAGAGATTAAAGAGTTTATGAGCCATCGCAACAGTGTTAATGCAGTTGCTTTATTAAAAAATCAACAACAAGAAATACGGCGAAAGATTAAGCAGCTCTCATTAATCGAAAAAAGATTGGATTATAAATTAAGAACTTTAGAAGATTTTGATCGGGTAAGTGAGAAAGTTCAATTTTTTACATTAGAGAAAACTCAATATTTAGCAATAGAACCAGTATCTGCTCCCAATGGGCTCATAGAAGTTGACTTAGCACTTAAAAGTTTGTTAACCAAAGCAAATTATCTTAACTACCCATATTATTATCAAATCGGCGATATGGTTTCTATAGATAATCTTTTATCTGGTAATTTTATCTGTTTTGAGTATGCTTTTCTTCCACTGCAAAAAGAACCAGAGAAAGGTAATTATCATAAGAAAACAAAAGGTCTATATGCAAGATGTTATCACCAAGGGCCATATAAAAACATTACAGAAACTTATCATTTCCTGTTAGACTATATAGAAAAGAAAGGCTATCAAATAGCCTCCCCTTCCTACGAATATTGTATTTTAGATAGTTTAACCACAAAAAAATCCGAAGATTATGTTACTGAAATCCAGATCAAAGTTGAAGTCAATAACTAATCCATTAGAATATTATATTGATCCAGCAGCAAATTATATTAGTCGATTAAAAACAAGCCTATTTAAAAAAACATCAATACCCATCTTATGATACTTACATTATAGTTCCTAAGATGGGTAGCTTTTTCATACGATTCAAATCATTCATTTTCCTTATAGCATCCAGATAAATTGAGATAAATTTGATAACCAATACGCTCCATTTTCTTACACAGCGCTGGATATGAATACATACAGTCTTCCAAATTTCGAAAACTCTTTGCAATTTTAGACTCTTCTTCTAATTCTTCATAATATAGAAATAAAAATCCATTTTGTTCAAAAATCTGCTCTATCATATAACAAACATCCATAAGCTCCTCACGATAGGATTCTAATATCTCTTCTCGTTCTATTATCTGCTCAAAGAGGATCTGTAGCCTGTAGAGATATGGTGCTGATTCCTTACAAATTCTCTTCATTTCATGATACCGATGTATTGTTGCTACTTCTGCTTTTTTCTTCCTGAGTCTTTCTTTTAGTTCATCTTGACTTATCTGTAGTAACCTGGAACGTTCCAATTCAAAGTTTACAGTGGAAAGTACAAACTTGCCAGAGGAATTTAGCAAAAATCCTGCTTCTTTTATTTTACTTGCTAATGAAGCATTTAATGTAATTATTCGTTCAGGGTCAAGTGGAAATAGGTCTTTTTTCGCAATGACATAACGACATAATCCGAGGCATCTTTGAATCGAAGGAATAATACTCATCATTAACTTATCGTAATTTTCTTCTTGCCTATAGTCTTCACATTTCTGATATACTTCCATATAATCTTCTACAAGCTTTTGTTTTATAATCAGTTGATTTTCTCTCCTTGCTCCATTGCTACTCGAATACTCTTTTATAACTCTATCGGCATCTATTATAGCTCTACTTGAATCTTTTATTATGATACCTGTACCTTTGATAGTTCCACTTGTATCCTTTATAGCTCTACTTCTCTCTTTTATTGTTCCATCTGTATATTTTAAGACTTTGCTTCCTTCTTTCATTATTCCATCTGTATCCTTTATGACTCTACTTCCTTCTATTGTTTCACCTGTGCCTTTTATAACTCTACTTCCTTCTATTGTTCCACCTGTGTCTTTTATAACTCTACTTCCTTCTATTGTTCCATCTATTTCTTTTATGACTCTACTCCCCCCTCTTATGGGTTCACGGGCATCTTTTAAGACTCTACCTTCCTCATTTAAAACTATATACGTATCTCTTATTTGTCTCCCTATTATATCATCTCTTATTCTCTTCTCTTTTATATCTTGCTTCTTCTCCTCTGTCACTTCTTTTTTACCTTCCCATATTTTTTGAAACCACGAACTTTTTTTCATATTTGCCCCATTTCTTTTCTGAAACCAGGAATACTGCTTATAATAATTATTTTTTCTTTTTATACAGCTGTATGCTAAGGCGGCAAGCAACAACGTGATAATTAATATTATAATTTCCTTCATAGCAACCTCCAATATAAGGAAAAGAAGTTGTCCTTTTTTCCTTCCTTAACATAACCTATTCTATGTATATGTAAAGAAAGGAATGTTTCATGCATAGATATTCTACCATTAAAAATACATTAGGGCAGGAAGTATTTAAACCTCCTGCCCCTTATACTATTATGTAAAAACAGCTTATACGAAAGATGCATCAAAAGTGATACAAAAAAATCTGGTATCTGGAACATGTCTTACTCAACATGATTCCAGATACCAATAGTTAATCGATACTAATTCATAATCAATTTAATAACGTTACAAATCATCTCCATGTTCTTCTCTTACATCGATTGGATTTCCTTTTACATTGATTGGATTTTCTTCCAAATATCTTCCTGAACAGGTATTCCTTGTTCCATGTTTTCAATTCTTGTTTTGTAAGAATTCTCACCCGGATAATAAATCACACCATTTTCCTTCACCGGAACAGAGCCTTTGATATCTTCTAGAACATTGTTAATAAGTTCGTCAGTTATAGTAACATCATTAAAATGCCTTGGATCTATTGCAAGCATCACCTGAGATACCGCATAATCGTCTTCGCCGCTAAGCTTACCAATTTCCGTAACCGAATTTCCACCAGATAAGACAGTCGCTATCAAATCAAGCGCAATTGATAATCCTGAACCTTTCCAATATCCCATCGGTAATACACGACTGGTTTTTTCAATTGCCTCAGGATCACAGGTGATTTCATCATTTTCGTCATAACCACCTGGTATAGGAAGCTTTTTCCCATTCAATTTATATTCTTCTATCTTTCCGTAAGAAAATTGTGCCATGGCACAGTCAGCAACAACATGCTTTCCATCGCTTCTTGGGATTGCTATAACAAACGGATTATTACCGATGCGTCGATCCTTAGCACCCCAAGCTGGCATATTAGGCATTGTATTTGTCCAACAGATTCCGATACACCCTGCATTGGCTGCTTGCCAGCCGTATGCACCGCCTCGCATCCAATGATTGGTATTTCTAATGGCAACACACCCAATTCCATATGTTCCGGCAAGTTCTATTGCGCGATCCATACAAATTTGAGCATTTAAATTTCCCATACCAAGATTACCATCCCAACGTTCCACACATCCAAATGATTCACGCTTCACTGCCGTCTGATCAGGCTTAATATATCCTTTTTCTATATATGAAATAACCCTTGGAAAGCGGTTAACACCGTGTGAATACACTCCATCTAAACTGTTATCAGCAAACAGTTTTGCACTAAGCTTCGCTTTTTCTGCAGAAAAACCATATTTAATTAAAACTCTTGTGAACTCATTTACCATATCGTCATATTGGACTTTCATCACATTCGTTCTCCTTTAACATATGTTGACTTTTATTGTATTGTACTTTCTGTAATTATTTCATTAAATTAGCATCGTATAGCCTAATATATTAATTGTCTAACATCGTTATAAATAGTTTCAATTTCATCTCGTAATTTTAGTTGCTCAATTCGGCAGGCTTGGTATGCAAAAGCAAATTCTTTTTTTGCAGCCTTTAAAAACGCTTGATGCCCACTTCCACCAGTTCCGAATACTTTCGATAAGCCCATCAATATAAGTCCTTGATTATAATGCCATTTTGCATTATTAAAATCTAGCTCAATAGCACGATTAGTTAAAATCGAAGCTATACCAAGTAGATTTGGATTTTGCTCACGTAGTTTCATTAACATATTACCAGCATAACCGTAATAAAGAGCTTTATGAACTTCCGTTGTCGCTGCTTTTAAATAGCATTTATAAGCTTCCATGTAATCCTTACGACGAAAATTCAATTCACCATGATAAAACCAACCAAGTGCTACCTCTCTCTGGTCTTTTGAATTAAGTAATACATCGATTTTATCTAAAATTAGCTTCATCGCTAGTTTCTTGTCATCCTTTGCTTTTAAAGCACATTCATCCATCAATTTCTGAAGATTTTTGCTTTCTTCATACTGTTCTTTAGGATTTTCCTCACTTTGAGGATATAAAAAGCTTACAGCTTTTGGAAGTCTATCCGTCATCTGTGGGATACCAAGATTCTCAAGTGTAACCATCATTTCTCTTCCATCTGGATCATATTCATCAAATGGTACTTCTGCTTCTTCACGTTTCACAATGTCTTCGCAGAAAAGACGATGATATATTTTATAGGATTCCTCAAATCTTCCAAGGTAAAAAAATGCTTTTCCTAAGGTAGATAATACATATGGATTTGACTCATCCTGAGTCTCTAATAAACGAACTGCTGCCATGTAATCCCCACATCTTATTGCTTTATTCGCTTCTGCTACTATTCCAGCTATCATATACAAGTCCTCCTTACTGTAACAACCTTATTTGATACTTAACAAGGTTACTTACCTATTGTACAACGAAAATGGAAAGTTCTCAACTAGAGGATGTTATCTTTTTAGACATTTTTATGTATTTTTTTATTATTTTACTTTACTTATTGAAAATCCTGTATATGTTGTGAAATCTTTTTCGAACAAAATGCGACAAATTTTATAAAAGTCTTTATCCCTTTGTATAGTAAGTTCTCCCTGATATTCTCGATCTGGTCCAGCTGAGGTTAATGTTTTTACTAGCAATTCATATTCATAGCAACCTTCTTTTCTTTCCCTCTTTTTCAAAACATCTACCTGAGATACCCAAGGACTAGATACGCCAGTAACCCAGTATGGAGAGTTTTCTTCTAATCTAGTAAGATAATCTTTTTTTAAAGAATCGCTTAAAATAGTATACATCATAGCCCCATTTCTATTCTGTATACTTTTTATAAATACTTCTACCGCAGCATCAGGAGTACATACCCCTAGCTCTTCTACTGCTTCTAATAAAAGTTCGGTATGTACCTTATATCGATCCACTTTTTTTGCATTTACAGAAATTCTCCCATAACTACTATAATCATAAAGATGAAATCCAATAGAAATCATTAGTAAAAACAGGAACAGATGCATTTTGGTCTTTGGAGTACGTTTTTCTATCATGGTTTCCTCCAAACTCATTCTTTTTTATACTATATGTATTATAAGAAATATCTAATCATCGATTTCATTGCTATTATTTACGATATTTTATT
>JAEWHR010000189.1 GCA_023387655.1 Bacillota bacterium | reverse complement strand
TACCATTATCATATCTCATATCCTTTATCTCAGCATTTTTCAAATCTAAACTATCTAAATCTTTGTTATTTAAAATATCAGATAAATATTGATAATGTAGTAAAACCTTAAGGCTGTTATTACTATTTAGTTCATAAGCAGCTACAACTCTATGACTTTCTCCTTCCGTATTTCCATTCTCAAAATATCTGTAATCAACCATGATATAGTCCTGTTGATGAAAGAAATTATAACTAATTATTTGAACATTGCTTGGTATACTTGCAACTTCTTCCTTACAAACTAAATTTCCTGTCTCTCTTTCCACTACATGGATCCATATTCTATCCTCTTCCTTTACAGCTAAAACAAAACAATCTTCCTTCTCTCGGTAACTTATACCCAAAACCTGTCGATCAATATCATTTCCAATCTCTAATTCATACAGGACATTATCACGTGTAATCTCCGTTTCAACTCCGTAGCTCTCAAAAATTAGACTAGGAGCACATATTATTCCTGAGATACCTTCATACTCTGTCATTGTATTCTCAATTAAATTCCCATAATTTGTGATTGTAAAATAAGTATTTCCATCCAGTTCAATACTAGGAGTATCGAACATGGATATTAACGGAATATAACTATTGTAACTTTTATTTTGATTTTCTATTTCTACTTCGATGTAGGCATTCTCTGGCGTTTTTATTTTTAAAATTTGTGTGCAGGATACATTGCTAAAATACATACTTTTTTTTAACTCAATCTTCATGTAATCGTTAAAGTTCTTTAAATAATACTTTCCTGATTTAACTTGATCCGAATTTATACCATGGAGAAATTCCGACAATTCATCACTTTGACCGATATAAGGATATAAAGTATTGTAATATTCCAACGGTTCTTCTGCAGTTTGACGCTGTAAAAAGGCTGTATTACTCGTCATCCCATTGGAAAAGGAATAGGTTGTTTCCCAAATATACTTATTACTATCCTGCACTGTAAGCATAAACTCTTTTCCATCCATCGCCTTTGGATTACCTACATAAGTAGTCTCAATAGAATTCACTTGATTACGTTGTCTATAGACATAACTTCCACCAGTAAGTAATAGAAGGTTGGAAAGAATCAATAGAAGAACGAACATTCTCATCTTCTTTTTCATTTTTGACCTCAATTCCGGCACTTTAGTGCCACTTGATAACGATAAGATATATATTGTTCCAAGAATTTGAATCATAAAGAAACGTTATATTTTGATATAGTCTTTATGTTTAGTTATTGCCGTTATGTTTAGTTATTGCTTTTATGATTCGATCTGATTGATAGCTATACTGCTCCTTTATATAATCCATTAGGCTAATGTGATTCTCTTGTAGCTCATCTACTGTAATATCACTTAAGATACGTCCCTTATGCATCAGTACAACTCTACCAACTAAGTTTTTCACTTCTTCTATTAAGTGAGTTGATATAATAAGACTCTCCCATGGTTCCATGATTCCAAGTAATACCTTATAAAAATCCTCTCGGTTAAAAATATCATTTCCAGCAAAAGGCTCATCCATAAAAATATATCGTGCTCCCTGAGAAAGTGATAGTATGACTTCAAACTGATTTTTTTGTCCAGTAGAAAAACCTCTTACTCTTCGATTTCTAGGTAAATCAAAAAAATCCATTAATAACTCAAATCGTTTTTCATTGAATTTAGGAAATTGGATCTGATAAAATTCCTTATGTTCCATTGGCGTAAAGTTACCAAAGAACGAGTGCTCACTTGTTGCAAAAGACAACTCACCAATTTCCTTTGACGTAATCTTCCTACCATCTAATAAAACCTTCCCTTGATCAAGCTTTTGAAATCCAAAGATAGATTTCATCAATGTAGTCTTTCCAGCACCATTCTCCCCTATTAAACCAACAATTTCTCCTTCCTGAAAGGTAACAGAAATTCCTTTTAAAACAGGTTCCGAATAATATTTTTTCTCAGCATTTATTACCTCTAACATAATAACCTCCAATCCTATGAAACAATATCATCTACCACTAACACCCCTTGTAAACATGTATGCTTGCAGATGTGGTTCTCTCGTAGATTAAGTAGTGTGAGCTTACCCTTATTTCACACTATCTCCTAAATAATCTCTTCTTTATTGATATAATATAAACCAGTTAATATAGACATTGCTGTTACAACAGGACTAAGCATTGTGACTATTTCCTGCCAACCCTCTTTTTGTGGAATTGCCATCACATAGATAGTAAATCCTATAAAAATAAGAGGAAAGACTGCTATGTAGCATTTTTTTATATTCCGTCCCAGAAATACGAATAGCATCCCAATAGAAGGTAACAATATCCAAAACCCAATATTACAAAATAAGCTTAAATAATTTCTAGGAAAATAAAAATTTACAAATTGATTTGTTTGAAAAAAATAAGCTAAAAATTGATCTTGCATATTAATTTCAGGTATCAACTTAACATATAGCCAATAAAACATTAATAGCATGATGAATTGTGATATCCATAAGAAGACACCCAATAGGATAGATGGGGTAATAAAATCCATATAGGTAGCAACGCGGACTCTTCCCTTTGTTGGTATTCTCATAATCGTATAAATACTATTATCCTTAAGATAATTACTAAAAAAGAAAATCAATGGAAGAATAATTGCTACTATACTGCCGCTTATTAAGATATAGCCCATTCCCGAGTCCATAACAAGATCGTTCCAAATTGCTTCTGTTGGGATTAATATCTTTTCTCCAAATGAAATATAATAAGGTACTCTTCTTGCTGGTATTAAAACTCTGATATAAAGAACGAATTCCAATAACATCATACTTGATAGAATATATACTAACCTTTTTATAAACTTCTTTGGGTCTAATCCAATCGGAAAATAATGATATTTTATTCTTTTCATATTTCCTCCATGTCTACATACTTTAGCAAGATTATTTTTATAATAATCTCTAATCTCTACCTCTTAACTGTATATACCTGACTATCATCCAAAATGTCGTAATTCCAAGTATAACTAACCACAATATTGAATACTTCAATGATTGAAAACCAAAAAATGTAATTATACATCCTAAATATAAAACACTTAATATGATTGGCCGCTCTCTTCTCGCAATGTGATAAGAAAAATACATCGTAAATACTCCGGTGGCAAATAGCAAAGCTAGTAGTCGGATCATTTGAATCGCATCAAAGAATGGAAAGCAATTCCTTAGAAAATCCCAACGGAGAAATGCTAAAAACAACGCTTGCGTCATTCTTGCATTCTCAGGAACAATCGTTTGATAAAACAAATTACCAATCAATATTGTACCAAGCTGTATCGATAGAAAAATGAAGAAGCAAACGATACTATTACCAACTACAACAAACGGATGGTACGACCTTCTTAGGGGAAGCCTTTGATAGGTATATTCAACGTTTGATTGATTCCACTGTCTTATAGTAACACTAGATAATAGGATGAGAATTCCAAAAAAGGCAACGATAAATAAAATATCCCATCTGCTTTTTGCCAAGAATTCTTCTAAGCGAAATGACCACGGCTCCATTTTAATAGAACCCAAGTGCTGATTCGGTATAATCCCATACTTCGCAGTAATCATCTGATAATAGAGTAAAACAAGCTCAACTCCCCCCAGTAATACACTGATCCATAAGGTTCCTTTCAAACAGTACGATAACTGTATCATTTCTAGAGATAGAATTTGTTTCACCTTATCTTTCATCCCCTTCAGCTCCTTCCCATAATTTACTGATTAATTTTGTGGTAGCATGAAGATCAAATCCCATCTGCTTTACTGTCTGTATAAATTGCATGGATTCTTTCGTTACCAACTCTTCTTTTATCTGCTCCACTATCTTTTCATCACAACTAACAATACTCTTTGAACCCGCAAACGACATGATTATCCCCTCCTCCTCCATGATACGATATGCCTTTTGTATCGTATTTGGATTAACACTTAATTGAGCGGATAAAATACGTCTCGATGGCAGCTCTTCCCCTTTTATTATCATTCCTGAGATTAGTCCAAGCTTCACATATCGTACAATTTGCTGATATATTGGTGAAAGATCATGAAAACTCAAACTGCTAAAATCAATCATTCTTCCCTCCACAATAAGCTTTTCTTTTGATTCACTTTAAGCTATCTTACACTACGAGATTTTTTTATATAATCCCTTACTGTATTACACATATAATACACTTTATCTGTATTATATGTGTAATACAGTTGTTTGTCAATCATGATATCCATTGATATGGAAAAAATATTAAATGAACTGAACAGGTAGACAATAAAATATATAATTCTATAGAATGAGAGATTACTCGCGGAGTAATTTCCTGTTAATTAAAAAAGCTATAGCATGCAACTTGTAATGAAACTTCAAATTGCCTTCTATAGCTATGTTGACTCTATTCGTATTTTTATAACTATAATTTGTTTTGTATCAAGGTGTAATTATCTCGTATTCTCTGATCGTCTGGTGCCAATGCCATTGCTCTCTTTGTTAACTCTAATGCTTTTTCTATTAATCCAACATAAAATGCAGAAACCCCACCAATATCGTATAAGGTTTCATCCCAACAAAATTTTTCATCCAGATAGTAGTTTGGTTTCACTTTTATTTTTAATGCTTCTTCTATCATGCAAAGCGCCAGTAGATATTCTTTATTTTGATAAGCAACACGTGCCATTTCGCCATAAGGTTCCCTCTGATTTGAAGCTTCTCCAATCGCACGGTATAGCCAAGTATTTGCCTCAGTCGGATTATTTAAAGCAAGATAACATCGTGCGATAAATCTCATCGAGGCTGCTCTTTCCTCTGCCCATTTAGCTGTTTCTAAAGAAAGATGCTGTTTTAACATCTGAATTGCCTTTTCATGCTGACCGTGGTACATATATTCTCTACCTAAATAATGAACATTCCTATCCTCGTTTGGTGACTCTTCAACAGACATCTCAAGTAATGGTAGGTATTGAAATCTTGATTTTGTCAAATCTTGATAGTGGTTTAACTGTATCGTACTATCAATTACGATTTGTTCTTCCCCTACACCGATATATTCTAATTCCTCATGCACCGGTTTTATCCAGCGATATCCTAATCTATTATGAATTTTGTTAAATAAAAAAGTTGGACCCCTTGAGCCATCTGCATAAAAGAGGCAGGTATAAGAGTATCTAGCTCTTGTAGATGTTTTTGTCCAAATATTTTCAAGTTTTTCTCTCCAACCAGGATCAAATATCTCATCAAGATCAACCGATACACAAATATCAATATCTTCCGGTAAAAATGACAATGCTTTGTTTCTAGCCACATCAAATCTCCAAGGCACTACTTCAATACTATGAACTACAGCCCCTTTTTCTCTTAATAATTCTATCGATTTATCGGTAGATCCTGTATCGCAAACCAAAATGAGATCCGCCTCCTTTACAGATTCAATCCAACGCTCAATTTGCCTTTCTTCGTTCTTACATATGGTATAAACTGCAACCTTAAATTTTCCCATATATCTTCTCTTTTTTATTATCAATATTAGTATATGAATGGTTATGCTTTCCGTTGAATCTTTCAAAAATTCCTAAATTTAACTAAGAATCCAGTGAGTACTGTTATCATTGATTCAAACACTTCGTTAAATACAGAAAAGGTAAACTTTCATTTTGAACAATCTCATCAGAATGATCCTTTAGGAACACAGAATAAAGAGCAGTTTCCCATTTCGATTGAACTGGCTCCAAGCGTTAAGTTTTTAGGTCTAAGTTTTTGGGTCAGTTCAGTCAGTTCAGATAACTGCTCTTTTTACTATATATCACTCTATTTAAAAATCTTTATTCCTTGTTTATTTAATTGATCAATCTTTTGGTTCACTATACTAAGCAAATCTAGAATCTGTTTAGATATACCAGATGCTTCTTTATATAAATCATTTGCTAGCATCTTATCTTTATCCTTCACAGCATCCATAACCTTGTCCCCCATACTATGGAAGCTGTCATGGAGTCCATCGATTTGTTCCCATTCCTTCACAATTGCCTCATGCTTTATTTCAATGGCATGATAAAAATGTCCAAAAGCACATTTATGGGAATTTGTTTGAATTGGCGCTATCTGCATGGTATCTACGATATTTTTCAAATTAACCATCCACTGAATGTGTGCTTTTCCTGCCTTTTCAATTACATTCTGAAGCTCCTCATTCGTTATCGCTTGATTTCCAGTACGTAATCCTTCAAACATATGATTAAGTACATCTGATAATCGATCATCGATTTCAGCGATATTCTTTGCATAAATTACACTCTCTTGAGCATTTTCAGAAACTTCCAGTGTCATCTCACTAAGGCGTTGTGCATCAGAACTCGATGTTTCCATGGCACTGCTAATCTCGTTCGCTGCAAGTTTTATTCCTTGCATAGAATTATGTATATCACCTACGCTAGATACAACACCTTGAAGCATTTCGATATTCTCACCAATCGTTTCTGATACCATATCAATTTTATCACTCATCTGATTGGTAGATACTAATGCACGATCCATGCTCTCTTTTCCTTCTCTCGATGCATTGTGAATATCGTCAACAAATGCCCTCATGCCCTCTAGATTATGTTTCGTGTCATCCGCTAACTTACGAACCTCTTCTGCTACGACAGAAAATCCTCTTCCTTGCTCGCCAGCTCTTGCAGCTTCTATCGCTGCATTTAACGCCAACAAGTTAGTTTGATTCGCAATTGATTGAACACTTTCTACTATCTTACCAACTTCGGTTGCCAGAACTACAAGCTGCTCAATTTTGTCATTCATAATCTTAGTATCACAGATTACATTTTCTTTTAGTTCTGTAACATCTTCCAATAGTTCCTTACTATCATTATTCTTAGAAGCTAGAGTTTCTGACTCATGTGACAATTTCTCTAATGTGTCTGCTGTATAATCAATCGTTTCATTAACTTGATTCATTGTTGCAGTCGTTTCTTCTACTATAGCGAGATTGGATTCACTTACGGAAGCCATTTCTTTTGCAAAGTCCATTAATTTTGTTGAAATATATGACATCCCTACATCAAAACTACTAATGGAACTTGCAATATCCAATACTTCTTTTGCTGCATTCGACATTCTCTTTTCATTTTCAATCAGTGCATTAAAGTTTTTAATTACCTGATTGTGAACATCGTGATTACTTGGAGGACAGCTACTCTCCTTGCCTGCCATTGCATCCTCTACATACTTTAAGATGCATCCCATCTCAGCGCAAGAACCTTTTCGTCTCAATCTCATAGTATTTTCTCCTTAAAATTTACATTGTATTTTTTATAACAACAAAAGCTTATAGAATACTTTTCTTCAATATTTTCTTTGTCCTTCACAAAATTTTATCCTCAATGTATTAATAGGACAAAACGCCTACTCATTCTCTATATTATAACAAAATTATACCAATAGTCAGTGATTTAGTCACTATGTTATTTGAGTTTCTCATCTCTTTATAAATAGAATGTTGTAAGTTTCTCGTTTAATTTCAAATAAATCTGTTCCATCCATGGCTCACTACTTGCAGTAATCGCTTCCTCTAAAGAAAACCACTTAACTCCGCTATTCTCATCTGGTTTCACTATTAAATCCTGCTTATCGTCAGCCTCTAACAAATAAGTAATATTGAGATGAAGATGAGAAGAAACATACGAACCTTTTTTTATATGACCATTCACCGTTAAAATTTCAATAGAAAATATATCTGAATTTACAGCATTCACATTCTTTAATCCGGTTTCTTCTTCCGCCTCTTTCACTGCCACTCGTAATAAGTCTTCATCCCCATCTGCATGTCCACCTGTCCATGCCCAGGAATTATAGAGATTATGATACACCATAACTACCTTAGTTCTCTCCTTATTAACAAGCCATGAAGATGCAGAAAAATGTGCGATTGTATTATCTCGTGAAAAAACATTCTCAGAATGTTTCATAAACCACAACATTGATGCCTTATCTTTCTCCTCTTGTTCGTTGTATGGTTCATAGTTTTGTAATTGTTCATATAACGTCATGCTTATCCTCATTTCCACTATCCTTACTCATTAAGCAAGCCTGTAGCTGATTTAGCGCTTGCTTAATGATAGGTATATTGTTTCATTCATTATCCAATTAATAGCTCTTTTATTCTACCATTGAACAAAATAAAGTGCAAATTAACCTTATTTTTCAATCTTTTGAATCATGACAAGGCAAGGATTTAATTCATCCCATAAGGTCTTAAAACATTCAAGTGGACGAAATCCAATAGAGTAATAGAATTCTCTTGTTTTTGCATAAGATGGATCATTACTGCTCCCATCTAATGTTTTAACTTGTATATATTCTATCTTGTTGTTTTGACACCATTCATAAGCACTATAAAATAACTTTTTACCAATTCCCTGCCTGTGATATTTAGGGGTTATTCCCATGACAAATACTTCTGCACTATACTCATTATGCTGTAATAATGACAGAAATCCTACTGTCTCTCCCCCTTGATAAGCTGCCCACATTGGTAATGAACCGCTGCGTTCTATATACTCTTTCGTTGAGCTAGGTATTCCAAACCAATCTGGTAACTTCGTTAGTACTTCTTTCGCTATGGTTTTACGTACGAATGTATCCTCAATTTGTTCTATTCTCATATTATCCTCTCTTCTGGCAATTTTGCGTCCTATTCTAACATAATTATTGTTATAAATAGGTTTGAATTGCTGGTTAACTATCGCCTTTTAATGATTTCTTATCAAGATTCTCATTTTATAATTACTAATATTTCTGTGTTTCTTTAAGAATTCTATTCTCCAACAAGAGCGATTGCATATTTAATTATTGGTACTAAACTAGGCCTTCCAATGAGTAAAATACGCAAAAAAAGCTGCAGAAACTCTCTGCAGCCATAAACGTTTTGCCGAGAGATAAATTCAAAAGAAAACACGAAAAAGAAACTGCTAATGTAGCAGAGTCTTTCATTGCTTGACTTTTGATTTATTCTCGTTTCGTCCATCAACAAATCAGCTTTTGATTACACTGATCGCCAATGACGAGCAAAACACTTCCTCTCAATTATATTTGAAAATCTTGATAATAAATTAATGTTAACAAACTGGAAAAGATTTGTCAATAATCTTTGTCTTCAATCCATTCAATAGTTTTATCAATAATCTTTAACTTCAATCCATTCAATAGTTTTATCAATAGTCTTTAACTTCAATCCATTCAATAGTTTTATCAATAATCTTTAACTTCAATCCATTCGATAGATTCCATCGAATGTTTTACTAAATCATAACTCATATCTGGATGTATGGTGTCCGCATGTGCAATGGTTATCACTGACATTGCAATTGCCATCTTTAATGTATCTAGCGTGTCCAAACCATTCATAAACCCAAAACCCAAACCAGCCACACAAGAATCGCCAGCACCTGTAACATTTACAATGGATACCTTATCTGCCTTTAATATGCCTTCTATTTCACGGTCATTGTAGTATACTCCATGCATATCCAAGCTGATAAATACTTTTTGTAAACCAATCTCTAAAAAGTACTTCCCTGCTCTCTTTACGTCTTCCATATCTTTAATTGGAAATCCGCATAAAATTTCAGCTTCTAAACGATTTGGTTTTATTGTATGAAGGTATGGAATAAGATGCTTTAGATGTTTTGCTTTGGCGGAAGATACAGGATCCATAATAAACTTAGTCTTCCCATAAAACTTCTTTAAGATATACTCAAGAAGCGGTGGATTATCTGCTCCAAGAACCACATATTCCGCTTGTTCAAATAAATCAGCTTTCGAATCAATAAAATCCTCAGTAATATATTCTGTAACCTTCATATCTACAATACCAGCTTCTAGCTCCCCTTCCTCATTCAGGATTGCCATATAAGTTGGTGTAGATTCTCCCTTTACAATCAAAGAATCCTTCATATCAAGCTTCATCTTAGTTGCATGTTCTAATAAACTTCTTCCTTTTTCATCATCACCAACTACAGAAATAAACTTTGTGTTTACACCCACTCTTGCTAAATTCTCAGCAATATTTCTACAGACACCACCAAAGGAAACTCTAACCTTACCGGGATTAGAATCATGTGGCTTAAAGTTTTGATTAGTAAATCCTATGATATCAAAGATAGAAACTCCAAAAACTAAGATATATGGTTCTTTCTCGCAAAACATCTTATTCTTTCTCCTATACTATTTAAATTTTCTCGTAATGCGTATTTTACATTATATATTTTTACTATGACTACTGTAAATTATTTCTTTCCTATTTTAGCAAATGGAGCTCTATAATTTTCGCTTCTTTTTGTCAAAACTGCCCCCACCTGCATTATTTATTCATACTTACCTCTTCTTTATGCCTAATATATTACATTTTACTAAATACAATTTTTAAATACAAGTATTTAAGTTCACTCTCTAATTAATTTAGGATGTGAAGCGTTTCATCACATTATTCCAATTATTTTAAACTTAAAATAGAAAAACAATCTTATCAATCTTTCCTCTAACAAAATAAAAGAAGCCATAAACATACTCGTTTACAGCTTCCTTCTTAAAATCAAACTATTAAAAATAAGAGATAGCAAGCAATAACTCCAACTGGATATAATATTTTTATTCCCTTTTCTCTTAATTTTAAGAAAATAGTAAATAAAACTGCTGCTACTAAACCAAATATAGTTAAATTAACTGTCTTTGGATCACTAAAATCATAGATTCCATTACCAAAATATAATAGATCTGCAATAGAAAGTATTAAGAAATTAAATAAATTGCTACCGATGATATTACCCACTGCAATATCATAGTTTCTCATCCTAAACAATGCAATTGTTGAGGATACCTCTGGAAGAGAGGTTGCTATTCCTAAAAAGATAGCGCCAGCAAGTCCGCTTCCAAAACCAAGACGACCTGCAATCTCATCCGTAATGTAAGTAATAATAACACTTAGTACAATAATCCCTATACTTACTAAGATAAATCTTGTTACAATCTGCTTTAGCGTAAGATTGGTTACTTTCTGTGAATCATCCGCTACTGTATTTTCCCCATTCTCAGAAGACATATTTTTAACGCCAAGAAAATAAAGTAACGCAATAATAATTGATGTAATACTAATTGTAATAAGCTCAAAATTAAGAACATTCACTTTATTTAGTAATACTACAATGTAGATAATCAATACTAAGATGCTAATGTAGGTATGGCTCTTCGATAGTTTGGCTTGCTTAAAAGCCTTGCACATAACTAGGATAAAAAGAGATAAAATAGCTACATTAAATAAATTACTACCCAAGATATTACCAATACATAATCCCGGTTTATCCAAAAAAACCGTAGATGAAATACTTGTAAATAACTCTGGTAATGAGGTAACCGCAGAAAGTAATATCCCTCCTATGAATGCTCCGGATAGGCTTGTTGTCTTATCAAGTAAATCCACATACTCCGATGCTTTATTTGATAAATAGATAACCCCTATGGCTACAATGATATACAATACGAAAATCATAGTTTTCCTCCAATAAATTGTAATTTATCCATGTGTCTTTTGTAGTATTGAAACCTATTGAAATTTTAATATTTTTATCCTGCTTGTTTTAATACAACAAAGATGATGATTGAAAATATTATCATTAGTATTCAACTGATTTGTCCTTTTCTATCCCAACATGCCCAAAAAAAGACTCATGAACAACAGGCTAATCCTATTGTCCATGGGTCTCATTCTTTAAGTTCATGCAAGATTTAATCAAAATGTCGACATAATCACAGCCATAGGCTGCAAACTACTCTCTCACAGATTTTTCTATTCTAGCATCATAGTCAATTTTTTTCTATTGTAATCTACTGGTATTTCGTCTCACATCCACAACTCTTCCTTATTTATCTTTTAAATCATATAATTCATAAAGAGACAATATATTCGTATACATTAATTTTCTTGCTAGAAGCTGTTGATAAGTAACGGACTTTACTTTCTCTTCCTCCTTTAGTCGTTCCATACGAGATACTATATCATTATATTCAGTAAGCACACCTTGAAGCATCTTTTCAAATGCTTCCAATCTTTTTTGATTATCTTTAACCATCCCATTATCCTCGAAATTGATTTTTTTCTATTATATCATCTTGCTCTTAAAAGTTCTATCAATTTCGATTCGTCGCTCTTCTAATAATTCTTTTTTTATTGGAAACAATATAATAAAATATTATGTTGAAAGAGATTTCTAATTTATACATTGTATTTTATTTCCTTTCATTCACTATGTTTTTTTTCGTTCATTTCAAGTATACTAATAAAATACTACATCAAAGGACGGAC
>JAEWHR010000146.1 GCA_023387655.1 Bacillota bacterium | reverse complement strand
TCATTTTCTTCGAGCTTTATATAATTCTGTACACTTGTAACGGTAGCCTTTGCAGTGATTTGACCGCTTCCTTTTTCCATAAAGTAAAGTGCCTCACCCTCAAATACACGACTATGTGGAATTTTTCATCCAGCTGCACCACGTGCTACCATAGTTTTTGTTCCTTCTACTATCTTATCTAAAACCTTCTCTCCCTTTTTACTCACAATATACTAAATGTACCATATTACCTCTCCCTCTCTTATTAAAACGTTTATATCAAAATCTTTTTTCTCTCGTAATCATATATTCTTTCTAAATTTTTTTCTCACAAATCTTTTATTCTCTCAAATCTTTTACTTTCCTTTTATTCTCTCAAATCTTTTATTCTCTTAATTCTTTTATCCTCACAAATCTTTTATTCTCTCAAATCTTTTATTTTCTTAAATCTTTTATTCTCTTAATTCTTTTATTCTCTTAATTCTCTCGAAATCTATTAATAATCTCGAAATCAACTACATCATAGTTTTTCATTTTATCTTTTGGTGACCACATCATAATACTAGATATTTCATAGTTTTTTGTGAAAGATGAAATAGAGTTTGTTTTGCTATAAAATACGCCTCTAAATCTTATCTCATTTTTCTGTTTATGAAATATTTTTACTAGTCCTTTAAAGACCAGATCCTCTAAATTAACATCCTGACAAGTCTCTTCATACAACTCTCTTTTGGCACACTCTCTTAGGGTTTCACCTTCTTCTATTCCACCAGAAGGCAATTCCCATTGTTTTCTCCAAGTATTAAATCCTAACAAAATTTGATTATTACACTCTAAGATTACGTATGAACCTGTGATTGGAGAATAGTTAGTTATGTTTAATTCATCAATTTCTATGTATTCTAATAGTTCTTCATTACTTGAACTTATTATGCACAATCGTTGTTCCCCCATTTGAAATTTTATTATTTTCATTCATAAGTCTTTAAGTAATATTTTAGTAGAAATATTACTTTGTCATATTAATATTAATTTATTCGCTTCATCTATAAACGAAGTCCTTTAATATCTTTTATTCTTGATAGAATTATGTTACAGTCTAAAGATAATACTCCAGGTAATTGATGCATGACATTATTTAAAAATAGTTCCATCCCGTCATTATCCTCAGCTACAGCATGTACATGAAGTTTGTTTTTTCCAGATACTTGATAGATTTGTGTTACTGTATCATTTTTATCTAATATTTCTATCACTTCTTCATAATATCTAGGTTCTATTTCTATTTCATAATAGGATGAAACTGCACTGCTAATTTTTTGTGGATTAATTATAGTAGTATATTCTTCAATTATACCTTTTTCTTCTAAGGCACATATTCTTGTTTTTACAGCTACACGGGATAATCCAACAGCCACTCCAATATCTACATAACTCATTCTAGCATTTTTAGTAAGTAATGATATTATTGCTCTATCTACCTCATCTAATCCATTTAAATACACTAACTCACCCCTAATCTTTTTTTAGATATTCTTTTAATAATAACATTTTATGTTTTCTAAAACAAGTCTTAGATTGACATTTTCAGGAACTTATATTGACATTTTCAGGAACTAATGATAGTCTTTAGACATTACATAATGAAAGTTTTATATTACATAATGAAACTATCAATTCGTCTAATCTAATCACTTGCAACAAATAATGATTTTACAAATATGATAATGGAAAGGAATTTCAAGTGTAAAATGAAAATTACCAAAGATCTTCTAAATGGAAATGAAACAAAAGTGATGATTAATTTCGCAGTTCCAATGATTATCGGCAACCTATTTCAACAATTATACAATGTTGCTGATACGATTATTGTTGGTAAATTTATTGGTACCGATGCCCTTGCCGCAGTAGGTAGTTCTTTCACTGTTATGGTTTTATTAACTTCAATCATTGTTGGTTTTTGTATGGGGAGTAGCGCGGTATTCTCTTTGATTTTCGGAGCCAACGAAATAGATAAACTAAAAAATAGTTTTTTCACATCGTTTATTTTCATTGGATTAGTCACTATTGTGATTAACTTATTCTCGATCCTATTTATTAACGAAATTTTATCCTTTATCAATATTCCACCTGAAATTTTCAAGGACTCTAAGATTTATTTGCAGATTATCTTCTATGGGATTGGTTTTACTTATATATATAATTACTTCAGTGCAGTTATGCGAAGTATGGGGAATTCTATCATTCCACTGATATTTCTTATTATATCCGCCATAATAAACATTGTACTTGATATTATTTTCGTAGTTCCACTTAATATGGGCATCGCTGGCGCAGCTTATGCTACAATTATTGCACAAGGGTTTTCAGCTATTGGTATTGCAATATTTTGTATATTTTATGTCCCTCAAATTCGTCTAAAACGTGAACACCTTTATTTAAATAAAAATGTTGTCACAATGGTTTCTAATTACTCCATACTTTCTAGTATCCAGTACTCCATTATGAATTTTGGGATTTTAATGATACAAGGGTTAGTAAATAGCTTTGGTGTTTCTGCTATGGCCGCTTTTACAGCAGTAGTGAAAATAGAAAGTTTTGCTTATATGCCTGTACAGGATTTTGGTAACGCTTTTTCAACCTTTATAGCGCAAAATTTAGGTGCAAAAAAACAAGAACGTATTCGTGCAGGAATACGCTCTTCTGTTAAAATAATTACTATTTATTGTGTAATTATTTCTGTCCTAATTTTATTATTTGCAAAACCATTAATGTACATATTTATTGATAAAGAAGAAATAGATATATTAAAGATAGGCATACAATACCTATGGATAGTTGCTGGTTTTTATTGCTTAATAGGCTATTTGTTTATGTTCTATGGTTTATTTCGAGGACTCGGTAAACCTGGAATATCAATTATACTTACCATTGTAAGCCTTGGTACTAGGGTTATACTAGCTTATATTCTTTCTTCGATACCTACCTTAGGAATCGTCGGTGTATGGTGGTCTATCCCAATTGGTTGGGCTTTGGCAGATATCATAGGTATCATTATCCTCCGACTTCAATTTAAATCAAATAGCATTCTTTAACCATTACCTTTAAATAAAATAAAACTAAGTTAAGTGTACCATTTTTGCAATTTTGTGTCAACATGTAGTATTAAAATACTTTTGAATCCACAATATCTCCTACATTCCTACATGTTTTTTAAATGCTTATTGGGCGTGTAAGATCAACTCGTTCGCTCAAACATCTAGGGTTAATCCGCAGTTCCTCATTCTTCCTGATACCTAATAACCCTTTCCTCTACGCATTTTGCATTGTCGCTCGCGCGCTTTCCAGCCTTCCATTGTTTTTGCTCCGAGCACTCGCAACAACAAACCATACCAGGACAATGCAAAATAAATGCTAGTCTCTTTAAAACCGTAGCAACGAAGAAATGAGATGGCTGCCTATTTTGCATTTCCACCCCATCACTTTTATTCCTGTTTTCCTTCAGCATAAATAATACTTCTTTCGATTAGCGAATATGTTTTTCTCTATCGAAATAAAGTTTTTTTCCACACTTTGGACAATATTCCAAATCATAAGGGCTCACTCTAACGTCTATAATATATTTACAATATGGGCATCTGTAACGTGTTAAAAAAAATATTCCTAATCCCAAAGGTATTAATGCTAATATAATTTCTTTCATTGTTGCTGGTATTATTGCAATAATAATGCATACAAATCCAATACGTTTATAGAATATTGCTTTTCTAAATTTTTTTTCTATTTCATTCATAAACGAAATCTTCTCCTTTCACTTTCATTAAATTACATTATCTAATTTGATAATTGATACTAGACTTACGAATATGTATATTTTTGTAATATACTATAGATATTTGTAATTTATTGGTATATATTTACATTTATATTATATATATTATAATATAAATTTCAAAAAAAGAAAGAGGGATGTAAATGAAAAAGGGAATTATACTATTTTTATGCACTATGTTGATGTTTTCTAGCATGCCAATTAATGTTAATGCTAGTGAAAAATCAAATGAGGGAGTTAATAGCTCACCTTATAATGATGAAAACTTAGATGTTTTAGATGCTTCAGCTTGGGAATACATCAAGAAGCAAGAAGAAGAACTTCTAAGTCAAGGATATGTACTAGAAGAAACTAAATCAAATAACAATATTTCCCCTGCAGCTGCTGATGATTGGACTATAGATGAAATTGATGGTGCTGCAGATCGAGCTTATTGGGAAATCATCAATGGAAGAATGGTTCGTGTATGTATAGTCGATAGATTATATACTAGAGCAGACGTTAATGATAGTAAGGCATTAATTAGCAACTTACTTAAAATTGGATACAATCTAACAATAGGTGTTAAAACTAAATTTTTCTGGAAGATATCTACTGCCTTAGGACTTGATTCTGTACTATTTGATAGCACTTATGCCCAGGGGGATACCTTAGTAACAACAGAGCAAAAAGCATATCATTACAAATATTACAAAGCTTATAATTCATACCAAGATATGTGGATGATTTGCGCACAAACAACGAGTTTAGATGTACACGTAAGAGCAGAATTTTCTAAACTTGTAAATAGCAGACCTACACTTCAAAAACAAGCTGAAACAAGTAATACATACTTTACAAAAAATCATTCAAACACAACATGGTTAAATAATGCAATAGAAACAAGAGTTAATTCTTCATTTCCTACTGTAGAAGAAATAGACTTTTTTGAATAAGTGATAAATAAAGTCATATCTATTTGGTGTAATCAAAAGATATGACTTTATTTATATATCCTACTCTCTATAAATAATTTCTTGTAAAGCATTTTCTAGTACGTGCGAAAAATTAATTCCTCGTTGCTCCGCTTCTTTACTCAACCAACTAGATATAGTTACATTCTTTCGAACCTTTTTCAAATCTACTTTTCTTCGATACTCTTTATAGTCAATATCAACTAGCGTTTTTATTTCACCGTCACCGGTTAGAATTTTTTCGAAGCTACTTGGTTCTGGAATTTTCAACTTATCATCTTCTAAATAAATCCCCTGCAAACCGATTGCATCTCTAGCCATCTCGATGGCATCATACATATTCTTTCCTTCGGTATTAATTTCTAGATCAGGAATCCTGACAAGAACGACATTTTCATGTTGCTTCAAAATTACTGGATATAATCTTTTCATAGAGATACCTCCTTAAAGATTAATTATGCGCATATAATGCGCATAATGTCAAGTTTCTTTTATCCTTGAAAATCTCCGCTTATTGCCAACTCAATAAGTTCTTGGTACTCGATTTCTCCATTAACATATCTTTGAAATAGTGCTTTTTCACTCTCTGTTAATGGATCAGCTCCTAACGTATTCATACCCATTGCAACCCTAACTTGAATCTCTCTTGCTCGCTTTTCAAACTCGCTTATTTCCATTATTTTTTCACCTTTCTTATGAGTACTGCAGGGCAAAATTGCCGTAGGTCTTTATGTTTCACATAAAGGCAGGAATAGGGCGATGCTCACCAGGTCACATATCAATGGCAAGCCATTGAATTTACTGTATTTTCTAAGTGATGCACTTTGAACTTTCTGTTCAAACTCACGTTACAAATCACTTCAAAAAGTCTCTAATGCCCTTATTTTACTACATTTTCTCTTGTAACACAATGTCGTTTATGATATATTGAAATAAAAAAGGAGTATCTTATGAAAAATGATGAAAATTCCAATAAAGAGCGTATAAATGTTACATTTAACGCTGACACATATAATAAAATTAAACTATTAGCTCATAAACAAAACATCTCTATGTCGGAGGTTTGTAGACGTTGGATTGAAGACGGTCTTAACGGTACTCTTAATGTTGATAATATTGATTTCCTTATTCCAATCATTAAAGAACAGTTTAAAAGCATTCTTGACCCTAGTATTAATCGTTTGGCTGCTTTATCTGCAAAGACTTGCGTTCAAGCAGGCACAGCTGCTTATCTTACTGCTGAAACTATCAATAAATTTG
The DNA here is from genome assembly GCA_023387655.1 of Bacillota bacterium. Lineage (GTDB taxonomy): Bacteria > Bacillota > Clostridia > Lachnospirales > Lachnospiraceae > Lachnoclostridium. The sequence goes on along the minus strand of JAEWHR010000146.1, from coordinate 2,775 downwards.
TTCCACTTGAAGAACGTATGAACGTATTAGAATCATATGAAGCAGCTAGAAAAAAGGCAGTGCACTACATGAAGAGCAGATCTAATATTGATTAAATCATAGGAGGACTCTATATGATACTTAATATAAAAACAGAAACTATCAATCAATATAAGCTAATTCAACATGTTAGAAATAATTTTAATCCATATGCTAAAATTTCAATCAAATTACTTAATGCAGATTCCATTCTAGTATCGGACGATAAAGGCGAATATTGCATTTTAGAAATGCAAGAGGATGGAACGATAAGCAAAGAATTTCATTCTGGAAAATAATCAGTTTTAGAGTGTGTTTTTATTTAAAAAACTACGCATATTTAATCATTTATAGAATATATATACATTTTCTATCCATGAGATAAAATACTACGATTCTTTATAAACACTCAAAACCTTGTAAATACTGAATTTATAACGTATTTTGAATAGGTTCAATATTGCGCTAAAGTATTGTTTAGCGCAATGTTGAATTCACTTAATCAAGGTTTCAATAATTATATCAATTATTTTTAGAGGAAGCGTTAAAAGGTGGGTATCCAACGGATACCCACCTTTTTTTCTTATAAAATTTCAGAAATTTAATTGTTTCTTACTTCCGAGTAATACCAATGAACGCCTGTAGGTTTAAATACGCCAATTAGAGTTGGGCTACCAATTTCAATACCTAAAATGTAATATTGCTCTCTGTATACATAGCATTGCTTTAAGGCAGATGCTTCTAAAATTCCAGTATGGAAAGCAGGTACGGTCACTTGGGTTCCATATTGGGTTGATGCTGATTGTGTCAATGTGTAACCCATTTTAACACCAGCATTTATTTCATAAACTTCATCCAATTTAGCTTTGGAACCAATTGAGATGTCAGTATATGTTGAAGTAGTTACAGTAAAAGTTTGATTCACAGAAAAGTTTTTAGGTGAACTTGTGGTATTAGTATACATTGCTAATGTTTCTTTTGGATAAATATCAACTGATCCAGAGTTTACATAAGTATAATCGTACCCTGTATATATTGGGTTGTTGTGATCATATGGAGTTATTGAGATATCTTTTGCAATCATATTATTTGACATACCAAGATCATCTTTTATACTCCCATCAACATTTAAAGCTCCTTTTTCTTTGAGTACATCCATGACTTGTTCTTTATATTCAGGATGATTGTCCATAAATTGAATGACTGATTCTTTTCTTGAAAGATTCGTATCATCAATTTGTATCTCAATTTCCTGATTATAATTTTCAGCAGCCATTGCATTTACACTAGGTAGTGCTAATGTTAATGTTAAAACAAATGCTAAAATCAGACTTTTAAATTTTTTCATTTCTTTATTTACCCTCCTGTAGTATAATGTTATATATTGCAATATATTTCCAATTATACTCTTATTTAAAATTTTGTCACTATTTGGTATATATAATTATGGATAAAGGAGTTAAATATGCATTTTAAGAAAATTGTTTTAGGAAGTATCTTTTTAATTCTAAGTGGTATTATGTACGAAATTGATAAAGCATTAAGTTATTATAAGTGGGCTTCTTATATTATTGCTATCAATGGTAGTGGCGGGTTTAATTCTGAGCCTGATAAAATTTCACTTTTTGACAATAAAATTGCTTTGCTATTTTTTATCATAGGTCTTCTCTTTTACATTAATGCCGGTTTATCTTTTTATAAAAAAAAGTGATTTGACCTATTGTTTAACGTAATGTTGATTTCTCTTGAAATTAAAATCAACTTGATGTATAATATAGATGTATTATACTTATGTCGTAAGGCAAGTGTTTTGGTAGTTGTTAACTATCTATTTTTACAGGTAGTGTTGTAATTTTATATATTTTAAAGGTGTGTTAGGAGTATCCAATGGATACTCCCTTTTTAATCCCCCATATTATTCTGTTTTTTGATATAATGATAAAAATAGGAGGTTGTTAGATATTGTAAAAAGTAAGCCAAAGAAGAGAATTAGAGATAAAATTAAAGATTTTTTTGATAACAAAGTAGAAGTAACAATATTTAGTTTTAGTCTGCTATTAATCGCTATTCTACTATTTATTGTAGGTGATTCTGTTGATAGCTATTTACAGGATCAACGAAAGTTAATAGGCACTCTATTTTTCGTAATATTCTTTTTTATATTACCTTTAGATTTCAATAAAAAAGATAGATTACTACAGGAATTATCTAAATTTTCACTTTCCATAGGTGGTTTTATATTGATCATTTCTTATTTTCTTTATTATAAAATGCAAAATATTGTATTTGATTTATTTTTTTCTTTTTTATTAGTACCTATTTTATTTTATTTAATCAAAAGAACTTATCTTATCTTTAAAGCTTTGTGCCAGTTGATTCAGATATTTACGAATACACTTGTTAATACAAAAGATGAGAAAAAAGGATTTCTATGTAGTTGTCACCGCATCATACCATTTTTTATTTTTTTCGATTGTACGGTAATCAACATTAAAAACATTTTGAAGATACTTTGTTACATTTTTTCCCATATTAGCCAATAAAAATCTATCTTTCCTGCTAGATTTGTCTTTGTACCATCTGGTAATGAGTACATTAAACTGTTTTTACGATAATCATTGACAGTTGCAGGATAAGCATAGTCAATACCGTCCTTATACTCTCCTGTCTCATAAAAATATTCATAGTATCTTTTACCATCCTTAAATCTGGTACGACAATCTTTCATGAATCCAAATTCCCAATCATAGAAAGCAT